>JBQGEI010000177.1:0-6217 GCA_052039535.1 Pseudoxanthomonas sp. | reverse complement strand
CGCTTCGGCGCGCCGGAGGCCAGCCACCAGTCCGGCCGCTGCCTGGACTGCGGCAATCCCTACTGCAGCTGGAAGTGCCCGGTGCACAACGCCATCCCGCAGTGGCTGCAGCTGGTGCAGGAGAACCGCATCAGCGAGGCGGCCGACCTGTGCCACAGCACCAACCCGCTGCCGGAGGTGTGCGGCCGGGTGTGCCCGCAGGACCGCCTGTGCGAGGGCAGCTGCACGCTCAACGACGGCTTCGGCGCGGTGACCATCGGCGCGGTGGAGAAGTACATCGTCGATACCGCCTTCGAGCAGGGCTGGCGCCCGGACCTGTCCGGAGTGCAGCCGACCGGCCACCGGGTGGCCGTGGTCGGCGCGGGTCCGGCGGGCATCGCCTGTGCCGACCGCCTGGCGCGTGCCGGCATCCAGGCGGTGGTCTACGACCGCTATGAGCAGATCGGCGGCCTGCTGCAGTTCGGCATCCCCACCTTCAAGCTGGACAAGGCGGTGATCGCACGCCGGCGCGAGGTGCTCGAAGGCATGGGCATCCAGTTCCGGCTGGGGGTGGAGATCGGCCGCGACGTGACCATGGAGCAGCTGCTGGCCGAGTACGACGCGGTGTTCCTGGGTACCGGCGCCTACCGCTACACCGATGGCGGCCTGCCCGGCCAGGATGCCGAGGGCGTGCTGCCGGCACTGCCGTTCCTGGTGCAGAACGGACGCATCGTCACCGGTACCGATCCGGCCCATGCCACCGGGCGGCCGATCGCCGGCTGGGAAGACCTGATCAGGCTGCCCGACCTGGCGGGCCGCCAGGTGGTGGTGCTGGGTGGCGGCGACACCGGCATGGACTGCGTGCGCAGCGCGATCCGGCTTGGGGCCGGCCGTGTCACCTGCGCCTACCGCCGCGACGAGGCCTCCATGCCCGGCTCGGCGCGCGAGGTGGCCAACGCACGCGAGGAAGGCGTGCGCTTCCTGTTCAACCGCCAGCCGCTGGGCATCGAGACCGACGCGCAGAACCGGGTGACCGGCGTGCGCGTGGTCGAGACCCGTCTCGGCGAGCCGGACGCGCGCGGGCGCCGGGTCGCGGTGCCGGTCGAGGGCAGCGAATCGGTGATCGCCGCCGACGTGGTGATCATCGCCTTCGGCTTCTCGCCCAGCGTGCCGGAGTGGATGACCCGCAGCGGCATCGAAGGCACGGGCAATGGCCGCATCATCGCCGGCCCGGCCGCCACCGCCGCCACCCTGCCCTACCAGACCGCGCATCCGCGCGTGTTCGCCGGCGGCGACGCGGTGCGTGGCGCGGACCTGGTGGTCACCGCGGTGGCCGAAGGCCGCGACGCGGCCCAGTCGATCGCCGAACTGCTGGGCACCCGGGCGCCGCTGCGCACCGCGGCGCTGGAGGAGACGGCGGTCGCGTGATCCCGCGGTTGCAGCGCATCCGGAAGCTTCCGGGTGCGCTGCGCGTGCGCGGGCTGCGTGGAGCGCGCCGTCGCGGTGATCACGTAGTCGCGTAGCCGGGCACAGGGCCGCGTCCGGGCAAGGCGGGCCCCGGAGCCGGGACTGGCGACCGGGGGATGCCGCGCGGCGAGGCCAGGCACGCTGCGCTGGCCCGGCCGCGTGGAGTGACCGGCCCGGGTGCGATCACCCTTCATCGCCGGACAAGTCCGACGGCCGCATCCGGGGACGCGGTCCGCCGCCGAGTGGTGGCGCGCCACCCACGACGTCGCACGCGGTGACCCCAGGCCCGCTGCGCTCACCGGATTACCGGCGGCACGCCCGCCGCGGTCACCGACTCGGCCACAATGCGGCCATGACTTCGATTCCCCTGCTGCTGCGCCGCGTGGCGCTCCTCCTGCTGGCCGTGGGCGCCAGCCATGCCCAGGCCCAGGCCCCGGCGGCCAGTGACCAGCGGCGCATCGCGGTCACCATCGACGACCTGCCCTGGCAGCGCGACGGCGATATCACCGCGCCATCGCTGCAGCAGCGCCACGACCAGCTGATGGCGCAGCTGGCCCTGGCGGGCGTGCCGGCCACCGGCTTCGTCAACGAGGCCAAGCTGGAGGTCGACGGCCGCCTCGCCCAGGAGCGGGTCTCGATGCTGCGCGACTGGCTCGATGCCGGGCACACGCTGGGCAACCACAGCTACAGCCATCCGCGGATGCGGGAGATCGGGCCGCAGGCCTACTGCCGGGACATCGAGCGCGGCGAGCGGGTGCTGCGTCCGCTGCTGGCGCAATACGGGCAGGTGCCGCGCTGGTTCCGGCATCCCTACCTGCATGCCGGGCGCGACGCCGCCGACCGGGCGGTGGTGGAGGCCTGCCTGGCGCGGCTGGGCTACGCGGTGGCCCCGGTCACGGTCGACAACAGCGAGTGGATCTGGGCGTTGGCCTACGCGCGGGTACTGGACGGCCAGGCCCGGGTTGCGGACCGCCAGTACACGCTGGAGCGCCTGCGGCGCGGCTACGTGCCCTACATGCTCAACACCGTCGACTACTACGAGCGACAGTCACTGGCCCTGCTCGGCTACCGCCTGCCGCAGGTCTGGCTGCTGCATGCCAATGAACTCAACGCGGCGGCCTACGCCGGGCTGGTGGCCGGCGTGCAGCGCCGCGGCTACCGCGTGGTGACCCTGGACGAGGCCATGCAGGACCCGGCCTACGCCCGCGGCGAGGGCGGATACCAGGGCGCACGCGGCATCAGCTGGCTGCACCGGTGGGCACTGGGCGAAGGCCGCCCCGGCAGCGTGCTCGACGGCGAGCCGCCAGTGCCGCGCTGGGTGCTCGAGCTGGCGGGGATGGACCCCGGCTAGCGGCACGCCGGCACGTCGGTCCCTGGACCGGCCGTGCCCGCCATCGCCGGATCGTGCCGGTAGCGGCCGCGCATCGGCGGCCATCCGCGGGCCCCGGTGCGGCGCGCGGCCGGCAGCACGGCCGCGGACCCGGGCGCATGCCTGCGCGCCGCGCGCCATCGCGACCGCGTGCAGCCCGTCGCCGGACTGCCGTGCCGGCAACGCGCGGGTGACAATGCGGCGATGGAATTCCCGAACTCCCCGCGCATGTTCTGGCGCGACCAGTCATTGTCCGCGGTGGCCGCCGGCCTGGTCACCGTGCTGGTCGGCTTCGCCAGTTCGGTGGCGATCGTGTTCCAGGCGGCCCAGGCGATGGGCGCCACCGAGGCGCAGACCGCCTCGTGGATGTGGGCGCTGGGCATCGGCATGGGGGCGACCTGCATCGGCCTGTCGCTGCGCTGGCGGATGCCGGTGGTCACGGCCTGGTCCACGCCCGGGGCGGCGGTGCTGGTGACCAGTGCCGCGGGCGTGCCGATGGCCGAAGCGGTGGCCGGCTTCCTGCTGGCCGGCGTGCTGATCACGGCCGTTGGCTTCTCCGGCGTGTTCGAGCGGCTGCTGGGGCGCATCCCGCTGTCGCTGGCCGCGGCGATGCTGGCCGGCGTGCTGCTGCGCTTCTGCATCGATGCCTTCGCGGCCATCCAGGTCCAGCCGCTGCTGGTGCTGGCGATGCTGGGCACGTGGCTGGCCGCGCGACGGCTGTGGCCGCGCTACGCCATCCTGCTCACGCTGCTGGCGGGAATCGCCGTCGCCCTGGGCACCGCGCAGCTGGATCCGGCCCAGCTGCGGCTGGAGTTGGCGCGCCCCGAATGGGTCACCCCGCGGCCGAGCGTGGCCGCCGTGCTGGGCGTGGCCCTGCCGCTGTTCGTGGTCACCATGGCCTCGCAGAACGTGCCGGGCGTGGCCGTGATCCGCGCCTCGGGCTACCCCGTGCCGGTTTCCGCGGCGGTCGGCTGGACCGGCCTGGCCACCGTGCTGCTGGCGCCCTTCGGCGCGTTCGCGCTGAACCTGGCGGCGATCACCGCGGCCATCTGCATGGGCCCGGAAGCCCACCCCGACGCGGCGCGACGCTACGTGGCCGCGGTGTGGGCCGGCATCTTCTACCTGCTGGCCGGGCTGTTCGGCGCGACCGTCGCCGCCCTGCTGGCCGCCTTGCCGCACGCGTTGGTGCTGGCGATCGCCGGCATCGCGCTGATCGGCACGCTGGGCAACAGCCTGGCCACCGCACTGGGCGAGGAGCAGCAGCGCGAGGCGGCGCTGGTGACTTTCCTGGTCACCGCATCGGGGCTGGCACTGCTGGGCATCGGCGCCGCGTTCTGGGGGCTGGTCGCCGGGGTGATCGTGCGCGTGGCACTGCGCCGCCGCTGAGCGCCGCGCTCCGTGCGCCGGCGTCACCGCGCGCCTGCGCCAGCACTTAGACTCCGGTGGATCGACCATCCGCCACGGAGACCATGATGCGCCTGGGCCTTGCCGCCAACCGCCTGCACCACGCCACCGAGGACGCCGCGCTGTTCCGCTGGCTGCGCGCCAGCGGACAGGGCATCCGCGATCTGGGACTGGACCTGCATGCGGTCGGCCGCACCCACGATGCGATCGCCGCCGCCGGCATGCTCGCCGGCTACGCCGGCCTGAAGCGCTACCCGTACGGGCGCGAGGGCGGGCTGATGAAACTGGTGGCCGAGGTGGTCGGCATGGAGGGCGATGCGCGCACGCTCGATGGTGCGGTGTACCTGATCGACCCGGTCGACCCTTCCTCGATCTTCCCCGAGGCGATCGCCCTCAAGCGCCAGTGCGTGATCCACGGCAAGCCCTTCATCTCGACCGTGGCCAGCGCGCGCGACTGGATCGAGAACGAGCGCATCCACGCCGGCCTGGCGCCGGACCCGGGCGCGGACCGCTTCCACGCCTTCCAGTCGCAGACCCTGGCGATGATCGCCCATGACGCGATGAAGCCGCAGATGCTCGCCTTCGCCTCCGAGCACTACGACGTGCTGTCGCGCTTCGCCCGGCGCGTGGCCACCGGCACCACCGGCCAGCGCCTCAACGAGATGGCCTGGAGCCGCGGCTGGCCGCAGGACACGCCCTGGGTGCACCGCTTCCTCAGCGGGCCGATGGGCGGCGACGCGCAGATCGCCGACCTGGTGCTGGAGCGGCGCTGCCAACGCGCGGTGTTCTTCGAGGATCCGCACGTGGCACGCCAGCACGAGGCCGACATCCAGCTGCTGGAGCGCGCGGTGACCACCGTCACCGACGAGGCGGTGTGCATCACCTCGCCGGCGGTGGCCGCGCGCTGGGTGCAGGCGGTGCGCCTGCGCCAGGCCCGGCGCGGCGCCTGAGGCCCGGGGCATGTGCGTGGCGGCCTTTGCCTGGCAGGCGCATCCGCGCTGGCGGCTGGTGCTGGCCGGCAACCGCGACGAGTTCCATGCGCGACCGGCCGCGCCGCTGGCGCACTGGGACGACGTGCCGGGGGTCATCGCCGGTCGCGACCTGGAAGCCGGCGGCACCTGGCTGGGCGTGCACCAGGCCGGCCGCTGCGCGCTGGTGACCAACGTGCGCGACCTGCGCGCCCCGCAGGACGGCCGCTCCCGCGGGTGGCTGGCCAGCGACTGGCTGCGCGACGGGCAAGGCGCGCTCGCCGCTTCGGACGCGCTGCGCGCGCACGCACCGGACTACCGCCCGTTCAACCTGCTGCTGGCCGACCACGCGCACTGCGTGTGGACCAGCAACCGGCCGCAGCCGCGCCAGGCCGTGGTGACGCCGGGCGTGCACAGCCTGTCCAACGCGGCGCTGGATTCGGGCTGGCCCAAGGCGCTCACCCTCGCCCGGCGCCTGGAGGCCTGGCTGGAGGCCGACCGCCACGGCGAGCCGGAGGCGCTGCTGCAGGCGCTGGCCGACGAGCGCACCTATCCGGATGCGTCGCTGCCGGACACCGGCATCGGCCTGGAACGCGAGCGCTGGCTGTCATCGGCCTTCATCCGCGGGCGCGATTACGGCACGCGCGCCAGCACCGTGGTGATGCTGGGCCACGACGGCGAGGGCATTGTCGTGGAGCGCCGCTGGGGGCCGGAGGGCGTGGCGCTGGGCGAGCGCCGGATCGTGTTCTAGGCGCCCATGCGGTGCTCAACGTGGACACCGGATGCGGCGCAGGCCGGACACCGGGCGGCCCCGGATGCGGCCTCCGGCCTTGTCCGGGCTACGGGCCACGGCGCCGGACGGTGAGGACCTGCGGCCGGACGCCGTGGGGGGTACGCGCAGCACACACGGCGGGCCATGTGGACCGGCTTTACGCGCGGACCAGCGCGACCGCCTTGCGTGCTGACGGCCCCTCAGGCCTCGCCGGCCGGGCGCAGCTGCAGCAGCCAGTGCGCACCGGCTTCCGGCAGC
>JBQGEI010000176.1:0-9776 GCA_052039535.1 Pseudoxanthomonas sp. | reverse complement strand
GCGCCATCGAACACGATGCGGTGGTTGGCGATCACCACCGCCTGGTCGGCGATGGGCAGGGTCTCGTGCACGTGGTGGCTGACGATGATGCTGGTCAGCCCCAGGCTGCGCGACAGGCGCTGGATCAGGCTCATGATCACGCCAGAGGCGATCGGGTCCAGGCCGGTCAGCGGCTCGTCGTACAGCATCAGCGGCGGATCCAGCGCCAGCGCCCGCGCCAGCGCCACGCGCCGGGCCATGCCGCCGGACAGTTCGCGCGGATACAGCGCCGCCGCGCCGCGCAGGCCGACCGCGTTGAGCTTCATCTCCACCAGGCGCTCAAGCAGCGGCGCCGGCAGCCGGGTGTGGGCGCGCAACGGCAGGGCCACGTTCTCGGCCACGCTCAGGTCGGTCAGCAGGCCGTTGCCCTGCAGCAGCACGCCGATGCCCTTGCGCATCTCCAGCAGGCCGCGGCCGTCGCGCGGCACCGGCTGGCCGAACACGCGCAGGGAGCCGGTCGCCGGGACCAGTTCACCGGTCAGCGCGGCCAGCAGGGTGGACTTGCCGGTGCCCGAAGGCCCGAGCACCGCGGTGATGCTGCCGGCTGGAACCGTCAGGTCGAGGTCGCGCAGGATCGTGCGGCCGCCGCGGTCCAGGCGGACACCCTGCAGGACGACGGCATTGGCGGGGGAGGCAGGCATGCGCGCGCGCGTTTCCTTTCGCAGTGGGAAGCACCACAAACCGGCGCATCATGCGGCGGCCACACTGAATCTTAACCTATCGATTGAACCGCCCAGTCCAGTAATTGTCCCGTGGGTGGTCCGGATCGTGCCGCGTGCCATGTGTGGAGGATGCGCCCGGCGGGGGGCGCTGCGGCGGCGGCCGTACGCGAGATGGGCCGGCGGGCGGGCCGGCGCTGCCCCGTGCCAGGCACAGACGCGTCTCGCCTGCTGCGATGGCGCTGCGGCAAGATGGCCGGATGCACGACGCCCCGCACGACTTCCGGCTCTACCACTCCAACTCGCTGGAAATCCTGGCCGGCATCCTCGCCCGGGTCGTGCGCGAGCCGGCGCCCGGGCAGCCGCTGCTGGCGCCGGAGGTGGTGCTGATCCCGCAGGTGGCGATGCGCCGCTGGCTGCAGGCCACGCTGGCCGCCGAGCACGGGGTGGCGGCGAACATCGAGTTCCTCACGCCCGGCGAGTTCGTGGGCCGCGCGCTGGCGGCCAACCCGCCGCCCGGGCCCGAATCGCCCGGCGCCCCCGCCGCGGCCGCCGCGGACGAGCTGGATGCCGACACCCTGCACTGGCACCTGTATGCCGCGCTGACCGACCCGGAGCTGCTGGCACGCCCGGCCATGGCCCGGATCGCCGACCACGTCGGGCCCGCCGATCCGCTGCGCGCCTGGTCGCTGGCCGGCGAACTGGCCAACGTGTTCAACAAGTACCAGGCCTGGCGCCGGGACTGGCTGCTGCGCTGGGAGGACGGCGCCGCGGCGGACGATCCGCAGGCGATCCTCTGGCGCCGCGTCGGCCGCGACCGCCCGCACCGCGCGCGCCGCATCCAGCAGTACCTGGAGCGCTTCGGTCGCCAGGATGGCGAGCTGCCGCGCGGCCTGCCGTCGCGGCTGTCGGCCTTCGCCACGCTCAACGTCTCGCCGGACGTGCTGCGGGTGATCGCTACCCAGGCGCGGGTCGGCAGCCTGCACCTGTTCGTGCCCTCGCCGGTGGCCGACTACTGGGGCGACCTGCAGCGCCTGCGGCGCGGCGAACCCCGCCAGGAGGCGGGCGAGAACCCGCTGCTGCAGCGCTGGGGCGCGGCCGGCGCCGATTTCATGGCCCTGGTCGGCGGCTACGAGCTGGTCCACGCCTCGGCCGAGTTCAACGTCCACGCCGATCCGGCCGAAGGCGGCGGGCCCCTGCAGGGCAGCCTGCTGCGCCGCCTGCAGGCGGACCTCTACCACCGCCGGGCGACGCCGGGCGCGCCATTGCGGGAGCAGGTCGACCCCACCGATCCGAGCCTGCAGCTGCACGCCTGCCACACCCGCCTGCGCGAGCTGCAAGTGCTGGCCGACCAGCTGCGCGGCCTGTTCGACGACCCGCGCTTCGATCCGCCGCTGCAGCCGCGCGAGGTCGCGGTGCTGGCCCCGGACATCGACCCCTACCTGCCCTACCTGGAGCCGGTGTTCGGCCGCCGCGGCGAGCCCGATGCCATCCCCTACGCCCTGGCCGACGCCAGCCCGCTGGCCAACGAGCCGCTGGCCGGCGTGTTCCTGCGCCTGCTGGCGCTGCCGGTGTCGCGCTTCGGCCTGCACGAGGTGCTGGACCTGCTGGCGAGCCCGGCGGTGGCCGAGGCCAATGAGCTCGATGCGCCCGCGCTGGAGCGCCTGCGCACCTGGCTGTCGGCCGCCGGCGCGCGCTGGGGCATCGATGCCGCCCACCGCGCGCGCCTGGACGCGCCGGAGGACGATGCCTACACCTGGTCCTTCGCCCTGGATCGCCTGTTGCTGGGCCACGCCTCCGGCAGTGACGAGCCGGTGGTGCTGGAGAACGGCCAGGTGGTGGCGCCGATACCGGAGCTGGAAGGCAGTGCCCTGGACGCGCTGGATACCCTGGTACGGCTGCTGCGGGTGCTCGCCCTGCACGAGCGCGTCCTTGGCGGCGCGCTGGCCCCGGCGCAGTGGCGCGAGCGCCTGCTGCAGCTGCTGACCTGGCTGCTGCCCAGGCCCCCCGCCCACCCGGCCACCCAGCGCGCGCTGGACCGCCTGCGCAGCCTGGTCGATGCGTTCGCGGCCCATGCGCGGCGCGCCGGTTTCGATGCGCCGGTGCCGGCCGAGGCGGTACGCGCGCACTTTGCCGCCGCGCTGTCCGAAGCCGATACCCGCGCCCCGCTGCTGACCGGTGGCATCAGCATCGGCCGCATGGTGCCGATGCGGCTGCTGCCGTTCCGCGCGATCTGCGTGCTGGGCATGAACGACGGGGAATTCCCGCGCCGCGATCCGGCCGCCGGCCTCAACCGCCTCACCGCGGAGCTGGGCACCGGCCGGCGCAGGGTCGGCGACCGCTCCACCCGCGAGGACGACCGCTTCCTGTTCCTGCAGCTGATGGCCGCCGCCCAGGACGTGTTCTACGTCAGCTGGATCGGCAGGGACCCGCGCGATGGCAGCGAGCGCGAGCCTTCGGTGCTGGTATCCGAGCTGATCGACGCGGCGGCTGCCCAGCATGCGCATCCGCCGGGCGAGCCCTCGGCGATCACCCGCGCGCTGGTGGTCGGGCATCCGCTGCAGCTGTTCGCGCCGGCCGCGTTCGGCGCCGACGGCGAGCCGCGGCGTTTCTCCTATCGCCGCGACTGGCGCCAGGCCGCGGCCCAGCCTTCGACCCGGCGCAGCCCGCTGGCACCGTGGTTCGAAGGCCCCGCCCTGCCCCCGGTGCCGGCGGCCGATGCAGCGCCAGGCGGCATGCCGGTGCTGCCGGTGGACTCGCTGCGCCGGTTCCTGCTCAATCCGGCGCGCGGGTTCCTCGCCCGGGTGCAGGTGCGCCTGCCGGACGTGGCTACCCATGGCGAGGACCTGGAGCCGCTGGCCGCGCCAGGCGGGCCGCTGGAGCGCGCACGGCTGCAGCGGGCGGTGTTCGAGGCGCTGCTGCGCGGCGAGGACTTGCCCGCCACCCATGCCCTGCTGCGCGCGCGCGGCCTGCTGCCATCCGGCGCCGCCGGGCGCAGCGTGCTGGAGCGCCAGGCGCACGCGCTGGCGCCGTGGCGCGAGGCCTTCGTACGCTGGCGCGGCACGGCCCAGCCGCAGTCGCGGGCGCTGGAGGCCGACATCGCTGGCACCCTCGTGCGCGGCCAGGTCGAAGGCATCCATCCGCAGGGCATCGCCCGGGTGCGCTTCGGCCCCCCCAACGGTCCGGGCTGGATCCGCCATGGCCTGGACTGGCTGCTGGCCGCCGCCGCCGGGCAGCCGTTGCCGCTGGTGCTGTTCCACGAGGACGAAGGTGGCGCCGGCCATGGCCCCTTCGTGCTCGAGCCGCCTGCGCCGGCGCAGGCGAGGGCCGCACTGGCCGCTTTGCTGCAGCTGCGCGAACGGGGCCTGGCGGCGCCGCTGCCGTTCATGCCGTACAGCGGCTGGGAGATCCACCAGGGCGTGGACGATTACACGCGCAGCGTGCCGAAGGCGCGCGGACGCTGGCACGGCAACGGCCAGGGTTTCGCCGAAGGCGAGGACGCGTCGGTGCGACTGGCGCTGCGCGGCTGCGATCCGTTCGCCGAGCCGGCGATGCTGCGTCGCTTCGTCGAGGCCGCGCATGCGATCTATGCGGCGGTGACCGCGGCGGCGGTTTCCCCGCCGGTCGACGCGGCACTGCTCCAGGGCCTGGCCGGCCGCGATGACGCGGAGGAGGCGGCATGAGCGCGACCGGCGATTTCCCGACCCTCCCGCTGCATGGCGTGCGCGCGATCGAGGCCTCCGCCGGTACCGGCAAGACCTTCACCCTGGCCACGCTCGTCGTGCGCCTTGTGCTGGAGCGCGCGCTGCCGGTGGAGCGCATCCTGGCGGTGACCTTCACCGAGGCCGCCACCCAGGAGTTGCGTGCGCGCGTGCGCAAGCGACTGCTGCTCGCGGCCGACGTGGCCGCCGGCGTCGTGCCCGCCGACGGCCCGGGCGAGGCGCAGCTCACCGCGCAGCTGCTGCAGGCGCACCTGGACGCCAGCGGGGAAGACATCGGCCAGGTGGCGCGCCGCCTGCGCGCGGCCGCCGACGGCATCGACCAGGCCGCGGTGTTCACCATCCACGGCTTCTGCGCGCGGGTGCTCCGCGAGCATGCGCTGGAAAGCGGCCAGGGTTTCGATCCGCCCGAACTGCTGGCCAACGACATCGGCCTGCGTGAGGCGGTGGCCGCCGACCTGTGGCGGGCGCATGCCCGCGATGCCGACAGCGTTGCCGACCTGGAGGCCCTGTGGGGCGATCCGCGGGCACTGGCCGCGGACCTGCCGGCGCTGGTACGCCAGCCGCGGCTGCGCCCCGGGCCGGGCACCGCCCTGCCGCCCGATCCGCAACCGCAGCTGGAGGCCGCCGCCCAGGCCTTGCTCGGTGCCGGACTGGCCCATGCCGACGACCTGCGCGAGGCGCTGCTGGCCGCGGTCACCGGCAAGGTGCTCAACGGCAACAGCTACAAGGCCGCGTGGATCGAGGACCTGTTCGTGCAGCTGCGGCGCTGGTGCGAGGCCGGGCGGCCGCATGTCCCGTTCGCCCATCCCAAGCTGGGCCAGCTGTACCGCGCCACCCTGCTCAAGTGCACCAGCAAGGCCGGTGCCGGCAAGACCCCGGATTCGCCGCTGTGCGAGGTGGTGGAGGCCTACGCGCAGGCGGTGGAGCAGGTGGCCGCCTACCGTGAGGCGCGCTGCGTGGCGATGCTGCACCAGGTGCGCGCCGACGCGCGCCGGCGCCTGGCCACGCTCAAGCGCCAGCGCCGGGTGCAGACCTACGACGACCTGATCGACGAGGTCGCCAACGCGCTGGAAGGCCCGCATGCGGATGAGCTGGCCAGGCGGCTGCGCGAGCAGTACGCGATTGCCCTGGTCGACGAGTTCCAGGACACCGACCTGCGCCAGTGGCGCATCTTCGAACGCGTGTTCGGCGCCGGCAGCGACCACCCGGCACTGTTCCTGGTCGGCGATCCCAAGCAGGCGATCTACCGCTTCCGCGGCGGTGACGTGGAAACCTACCTGGCCGCGCGCCAGAGCGCCGAGGCCGCGCCGCCGCTGGACCGCAACTTCCGCTCGCGGCCATCGGTGCTGTCGGCGATCGAGGCGATGTACACCCGCGCCGGCGCGACCGCCTTCGGCGACGCGCGCATCGTGTTCCATCCGGTGCAGCCGGCAGGCAAGCGCGGGGACGCCGGGTTCCAGCGCCACGGCAGCACAGCGCCCGCGCTGACCCTGTGGCAGGCCCCCGCAGCACCGCCGGATCCCGCCGGCAGGCGGAAGGGCTGGTCCGCCAACCAGTCGCGCGAGTGGGCCACCGCCGCGTGCGTCGCCGCCATCCACGCGGTGCTGGCCGACGCCCGCGCCGGCCGCGCCTGCCTCGACGGCCGTCCGGTGCGGCCCGGCGACATCGCCGTGCTGGTACGCACGCACCATGACGCCACCCGCATCCGCCAGGCGCTGGCGAAGGTCGGCATTGCCGCCGTGGCCGCCGGCAACCTGAGCCTGTTCTGCACCGGCGAGGCGCATGAGCTGCTGACCCTCCTCCACGCATTGCTGCACGGCGACGACGACGGCCGCCTGCGCGCCGCGCTGGCCACCGTGCTGGTCGGCCAGGATGCGCGGCACATTGCAGGGCTGGACGCCGACGGCGACGCCATGCAGGCCTGGCGCGCCACCGCGCTGGGCTGGCGCGAGCGCCTGGACCGTGGCGGCCCCCTGGCGCTGCTGGGCGAGGTGTGCGCGCAGCAGGCCACGCGCCTGCTGGCCCTGGTCGATGGCGAGCGCCGCCTGACCAACTACCTTCAGCTGGGCGAGCAGCTGCAGGAAGCCCAGCGCCAGGCGCTGGGGCTGCACGGCCTGGTCGACTGGCTGGAACGCGCCATCGCCCAGGCCAGCACCGATGACGAGACCCAGCTGCTGCGCCTGGAATCGGACGCGCACCGGGTGCAGATCGTGACCCTGCACAAGAGCAAGGGCCTGGAATATCCGCTGGTGTTCCTGCCGTTCGCGGGCATCGGCGGCAAGGGTCGCGACCCGGGCCGCTGCGTCCTCGCGCGCGACCCGCACGACGATGCACCGGTGCTGCACTGGAAGCTGCAGACCGCCACCAGTGGCTGGGACCGGGCCGCCGAGGCCTGGAAGGCCGGCGAGGCGGCCGAAGACGCGCGCCTGCTCTACGTCGGCCTGACCCGCGCGCGCGATGCGCTGTGGCTGGCCAGCGGCGAGTTCTACAACCACGGCAGGACCGCGCTGTGGCCCATGGTGCGCGACCCGCAGGCGCTGGCCGACGCCTTGCCCGGCGCCATCGTGCTGGATGCCACGGTGCCGCCGGCCGAGTTGCCGTGGCTGCCGGCCGGGGCCGAAGGCGAGGTGCCGCCGGCGCGCGAGCTTTCGCGTTCGCTGGCCAGCGACTGGTGGGTGTACAGCTTCACCCAGCTGGCCAACGCCGAAGGCGCCGGTGACACCTCCAGCGCGGCCACCCAGCCGGCGCCCGGTGGCCGCGACGAGCCCGCCGCGTCCGAGGAGGAGGCGCCGGTGGACGAGGCCTACGACCCGCGCTTTTCCGGTTCGCGCTTCGGCGTGGTGCTGCACGAGGTGCTGGAGCTTGCCGACTTTGCGGCGTGGCAGGACTGGCAGCCGGGCGATCCGGCGCCTGCCGGCGAGGAACCGCGCATCGGCAGGGCCCTGCGCAATGGCGGCTATCCCGAGGCCGACCTGGAGGACGGCATCGCCCTGCTCACCGCCCTGGCCGGACACACCCTGACGGTGCCACTGCCCGAGGGCGCGCGCCTGGCGGCGCTGCCGGAAGGCCAGCGGCGGGCCGAGATCGAATTCCAGTTCGCCCTGGCCCCGACCCGCACCGAGGCGCTGCTGGCCCTGCTGCACCGCCACGGCCTGCTGCGCGGACGCAGCGGTTTCGGTGGCCGGCACCGGCTGGAGGGCCTGATGACCGGCCTGATCGACCTGACCTACCTGCACGACGGACGCTGGTACGTGCTCGACTACAAGTCCAACCGCCTGCGCGGCTACGGTCCGCAGCAGATGGCCGAGGCCATGCAGCACAGCGAGTACGAACTGCAGGCGCTGATCTACACCGTCGCCCTGCACCGCTGGCTGCGCTTCCGCCTCGGGGAGGCCTACGACTACGCGCGCGATTTCGGCGGCGTGCGCTACCTGTTCTGCCGCGGCCTGGAGGCGGCCGCCGCGCCGGTGGATGGCGTGCGTCCCGGCGTGCAGGCCTGGAGGTTCGAACCGGCGCTGGTGGAAGCGGTGGATGCGCTGTTCGCCGGCCGCACCCGCGCGCAGGTGGCGGCATGAGCCTGCTGGAGACCCTGCGCGCGCAAGGTGCCCTGCGCACCCTGGACCATGCCCTGGCCCTGAGCCTGCGCAGGCTGGATCCGGCGACGCCCGATGCCGTCGCCGTGGCCGCGGCGCTGGCCTCGCTGGCCGTCGCCGCCGGGCACGCCGGCTTCCGCATCGACCAGCCGCGCGCCCTGCTCGACCTGGATCTGGACTGGCCGTCGCCCGCGCGGTGGCAGGCCGACCTGGAAGCCTCGCGCTGGGTCGCCCGCCCCGGCGCCCCGGCCGATGAAACACAAGGCGACGCGCCCCTGGTGCTGGAGAACGGCCTGCTCTACCTGCGCCGCTACCGCGAGTACGAGCGTCGCCTGGCCGCGGGCCTGCAACGCCTGGGCAGTGGCCCGATCGAGCCGGGCGCCGTCGATGCGCTGGCGCCGCTGTTCGGGCGCCTGTTCCCGCGGGCCGCCGGCGGTGGCGACCATCAGGCACGCGCCGCCGCGGTCGCCCTGCTCCACCGCCTGCTGCTGGTCACCGGCGGTCCCGGTACCGGCAAGACCACCACCATTGCCAGGCTGCTGGTGCTGCTCGGCGCACGCGCCGCGGCGGCCGGCCAGCCGGCGCCGCGCATCGCCCTGGCCGCACCCACGGGACGCGCCGCCGAACGCATGGCCGAGAGCCTGCGCCGTGCCGCGCAGCAGCTGGCCGGCGAAGGCATCGAGGACGGACTGCTGGCGCCGCTGGCCACCGCCGGCCGCACCCTGCACCGCCTGCTCGGCACCCTCCCGGACTCGCCGCGCTTCCGCCACCACGCCGGCAATCCGCTGGCGGTGGACGTGGTGGTGGTGGACGAGGCCTCGATGATCGACCTGCCGCTGATGGCCAAGCTGGTCGAGGCCGTGCCCGACGGCGCCCGCCTGGTGCTGCTGGGCGATCCGGACCAGCTGCCTTCGGTCGAGGCCGGCGACGTGCTCAGCGGCATCCTCGCCGCCGCCGGCGACGGCATGCACCTGGCCGGCCCCGATGCACGCGCGCTGCAGCCGCTGCTGGGCGAGCTCGAGGCATCGGCGATCGAGGCGGATACCGCCACGCCCTTCCCCGCCCGCCACGTGCATCTGGTGCGTGGGTGGCGCCAGTCCGCGGCGCTGGACCTGGCGCCGCTGGCCGCGGCCGTGCGCGTCGGCGACCAGACCCGTGCGCTGGAGCTGCTGCGCGGGGGCAGGCTCGACGGCGTGCATTACCACGACGATGCCGCCGACCTGCTGCAGGACCCGGCGCGGCGCGAGCATTTCCTCGGCCACTGGACCGCACTGGCCGAGGCGCCCTCGCCTGCCGAGGCCCTGGCCCTGGCCGGGCAGCTGCGCATCCTCACCGCGGTGCGCGAGGGCCCGCAGGGCGCACGCGGCCTCAACGCGCGGATCGAGGCGCTGCTGGCCGAGCGCCTGGCCCAGCACCAGCCGCGCCTGCGTGGCGATGGCTTCTTCCACGGCCGGTTGCTGCTCATCACCCAGAACCACTACCGCCATCGCCTGTTCAACGGCGATATCGGCATCTGCCTGCGCGATGGCCAGGGCCAGCTGATGGCCTGGTTCCCGGGCGAGACGGTGGATGCGCCGCGCGCCTTCCATCCGGCCACCCTGCCCGCGCACGACAGCGCCTTCGCCATGACCGTGCACAAGGCCCAGGGCTCGGAGTTCAACGAGGTCTGGCTGGTGCTGCCCGGGCGCGACAGCCGGGTGCTGTCGCGGGAGCTGGTCTACACCGGCCTGACCCGCGCCCGCGATGCCCTGCACCTGTGCGCC
>JBQGEI010000175.1:0-2962 GCA_052039535.1 Pseudoxanthomonas sp. | reverse complement strand
CCATCGACGGCGCGGCCTCCGCCGCGCCGTCGCTCACCCGGAGCAGTCCCGTGCCAATCCACCTGACCGTGCCTGCAGCCGTGCTGTGCCTGGCCGTCGGCGTAATGCCGGCGCTGGCAGCGGCACCGGCCGACACCCCCGATCCTCCCGCCGCCGGCGCGGACGGCGCCGACCTGGCCACGACGATTGCCGGCCTGGACGAGGCGGTGTTCGACGCGTTCAACCGTTGCGCCGACCCGGCCCAGCTGCAGCGCCACGCCGGGTATTTCGACCCGGGCGTCGAGTTCTACCACGACACCGGCGGAGTGACCTGGACGCGCGAGGCGATGCTCGACAATACCCGCCGGCACGCGTGCGGGCGCTACACCCGCCAGCGCGTGCCCGGCTCGCTGTCGGTGTATCCGGTGCACGGCTTCGGCGCCATCGCCCAGGGCAAGCACCGCTTCTGCCAGGCTGGCAGCGACCTGTGCGAGGGCCTGGCCGACTTCACCATCGTCTGGCGCCTGGAGCAGGGCCGCTGGCGGATCACCCGCGTACTCAGCTACGGCCACCGCGCCGCGGCCGGCGGCTAGCCGTTACGATCTGCGCACCTTCCGCACGGCCACGCCATGTCCACCATCCTCGTCATCGATGACAACCTCGCCGTGGCCACCGCGCTGGAGGTGCTGTTCTCGCTGCACGACCTGGCCACCGTGCATGCGGCATCGCCCGGGGCCGGGCTGGCCCTGCTGGACAGCGAGCCGGTGGACCTGGTGATCCAGGACATGAACTTCACCGCCGACACCACCTCCGGCGACGAGGGCCGCGCCCTGTTCGCGGCCATCCGCCAGCGCCACCCGGACCTGCCGGTGGTGCTGCTCACCGCGTGGACCCACCTGGAAAGCGCGGTGGAACTGATCAAGGCCGGTGCCGCCGACTACGTGGCCAAGCCCTGGCAGGACGCCAAGCTGCTGGCCACGGTCAACAACCTGCTGGAGCTGTCCGAGACCCGGCGCGAGCTGGAGCAGCGCCGCCATGGCGAGCGCCGCCGCCGCGACGACCTGGCCCGGCGCTACGACCTGCGCGGGGCGGTGTTCGCCGACGCCGCCAGCGAGCGGGTGGTGGCACTGGCCTGCCAGGTGGCGCGCTCGGAGCTGCCGGTGCTGATCACCGGCCCCAATGGCAGCGGCAAGGAGAAGATCGCCGAGATCATCCAGGCCAACTCGCCGGTGCGCGCCGGCCCGTTCGTGACCGTCAACTGCGGCGCGTTGCCGGCCGACCTGATCGAGGCCGAGCTGTTCGGCGCCGAGGCAGGCGCCTACACCGGCGCCAACAAGGCGCGCGAAGGCAAGTTCGAGGCCGCCGATGGCGGCACCCTGTTCCTGGACGAGATCGGCAACCTGCCGCCGGCCGGGCAGATGAAGCTGCTGCGGGTGCTGGAAACCGGCCGCTTCGCGCGGCTCGGCTCCAACCGCGAGCGCCAGGTGCGGGTGCGGGTGGTCAGCGCGACCAACGCCGACCTGCCGGCGATGATCCGCGATGGCGGCTTCCGCGAGGACCTCTACTACCGTCTCAACACCATCGAGCTGGCGATGCCGCCGCTGGCCGAGCGGCCCGGCGACGTGCTGCCGCTGGCCGAGCGCTTCGGCGAAGGCGGCAAGCCGCTGTCACCGGCCGCGGCCGCCGCGCTGCAGCGCCATCCGTGGCCGGGCAACGTGCGCGAGCTGCGCAACGTGGTCCAGCGCGCGCAGCTGCTGGCGACCGGGCCGCGGATCGAGCCGGAGGACCTGGCCCTGCCGCGGACCCAGGCGCCGCGTCCAGCGCCGGCGCGCGAGCCGGAGCGCGAACAGATCGAGGCGGCGCTGGACCGTGCCGGGGGTGTCATCGCGCAGGCGGCCGCGGAACTGGGCATGAGCCGCCAGGCGCTGTACCGGCGCATGGAGCGCCATGGACTCAAGGGCCCCTGAGCGACCATGTCCCGCCGCCCCCTTACCCTGCGCCTGTTCCTGCGCCTGCTGCCGGTGCTGGCCCTGGCCGCCGCGCTGCCCTGGACCATCGCCTACTGGATCGACCGCGGCTGGGTGCTGGTCACCCTGTCGGTGCTGGTCCTGCTGGCGCTGATGTGGTGGAGCCTGCACCGCGCGCTGGCGCCGCTGCGCGCGCTGTTCCGCGCCCTGGCCGGCAGCGTCAACACCTATCGCGACGGCGAGTTCAATTTCGGCGTGCACTGGCACAGCCGCGACGAGCTGGGCGAGCTGGTGCGCGCGCACGCCGCGCTGGGCGATGCGTTGCGCCAGCAGCGGCAGAACCTGGTGCAGCGCGAGCTGCTGCTGGACACGATGGTGCAGAACACCCCGGTGGCGATGCTGCTGTGGGCCGACGGCGGCGACGGCCTGGGCCGGGTGGTGTACGCCAACCTGGCCGCGCGCAAGCTGCTGCACGACGGCCGCAAGCTCGAGGGCCAGCACATGGACGCGGTGCTGGAGGCATTGCCGGCGGAGCTGCGCGAGGCGGTGGCGCGCGGCGGCGACAGCCTGTTCGGCGTGCGCGCCGAGGACGACGCCGAAGGCGAGGAGGAGGAGGTCTACCACCTTTCGCGCCGGCGCTTCACCCTCAACGGCCGCCACCACGAGCTGATGCTGGTGCGCCTGCTGACGCCGGAACTGCGCCGCCAGGAAGTGCAGACCTGGAAGAAGGTGATCCGGGTGATCAGCCACGAGCTCAACAACTCGCTGGCGCCGATCGCCTCGCTGGCCCATTCCGGCGCCGAGCTGGTGCGGCGCGGGCGCCACGAACGGCTCGCCGAGGTGTTCTCCACCATCGAGGACCGCTCGCGCCACCTGGAGGGTTTCATCCGCGGCTATGCGCGCTTTGCCAAGCTGCCGCAGCCGCAGCTGCAGGCGGTGGACTGGGAGGACTTCCTCGCGCGCCTGCAGCGCCAGATCGGCTTCGAGCTGGACGGCATGGCCGGCGAGCTGCGTGC
>JBQGEI010000174.1:0-6910 GCA_052039535.1 Pseudoxanthomonas sp. | reverse complement strand
CTGGAGCCGAACACCGTGTTCTTCGCCCGGCCGCCGCAGGGCATCCCGGAGGACGACGAGGCCTGGGACATGCAGGAGCGCTGCCAGGCGCGCCTGGCCGAAGCCGGCTACGGCCACTACGAGACCAGCGCCTACGCCCGCGCGGGGCGGCAGTGCGCGCACAACCTCAACTACTGGCGCTACGGCGACTACCTGGGCATCGGCGCCGGCGCCCACGGCAAGATCACCCTGGGTGCGGACCAGTCGATCCTGCGCCGCTGGAAGCACAAGCATCCGGCCACCTGGATGGCCGCCGCCGGCACGGACCAGGCGATCGGCGGCGACGACCGCATCGCTCCGGACCAGCGTCCCTTCGAGTACATGCTCAACGCCCTGCGCCTGCACGAAGGCTTCGCCCTGGCTGATTTCGAGGTGCGCACCGGCGTGGCGCGAACCCGCATCGCCAGTGCCCTGGCGCAGGCGCAGGCGCGCGGCTGGCTGCAGGCGGACGCGGCGCGCGTCGTGCCGACCGCGCTCGGCCGGCGCTTTGCCAACGACGTGATCTCGCTGTTCCTCTGACCAGCCCGGACGCCAGCGCCGGCCTGCCGCAGGCGCTGAAACGTGCTAAATACCACCGCACGGGGGAGCACGGTCACAATCCATGAGCGCCACGATGCGTCCAGTTGCGGGTTCTGCGGCAGCGTTGCCATTGGCGGCCGCCGGCCTGCCCGTGCGCGTACACGCGATCCTGTCCGAAGTGCACGCCCTGGCCGTGGCCCAGCTCGGCCCGGCGCTGGAAGCGACCCTGGACGCGCTGGAGGCCCGGCTGTTCGAGGACGCCGGGCTGGCCCGCAACAGCCAGGAACAGGCCGACCGGCTGGAACAGCTGCAGCGTCTGCGCGAGCATCGGCCACGGTTCACCCCGCGCTTCCTTTCGAGCCTGGAGTCGGCGCTGGCGGCGATCCGCATGGCGGAGTCCGGCGACGCCGGCGCGGCGGCCGAACCCGTCTCCGGCCAGCCGCTGACCCTGGTCGAGGACACCGAGCTGGACCGCGCGATCGTGCTGCGCGAGATCGCGCGCCGCCACGCCCAGCGCGGCGGCACCGAGCTGCTGCTGCTGGGCCAGCGCTTCGGCGTGCTGGGGGGCCGGCCCGCGCTGGAGACCGCCGAGCTGCCGGTGGGCCCGCAGGCTTTGTCCCAGTGCCTGCGCGCCGCCGGGGAGGAGCTCGCGCTGCAGCTGGAGACGCAACTGCAGCTCTACCGCCAGTTCGAGCGGCAGGTGATGGAGCGGCACGGCGAGTTCGCCCACCGGGTCAATGCCCTGCTCGACCGCTGCGGCGTGCTGCCCGGCCTGGTCTATGCGCCCTACCGAACCGCGCGTGCCGGCTCGGCTCCACGCCGCGCGCGCCCGGCCGGTGCAGCGCAGGCACGGCCGATGACCGGCTGGCACGGGCAAGGCCGTGTTTCCGGCTGGAGCCAGGCGCTGGCGGGCCTTGTCCCGCCGGGGACGGCCCTGGCCGGCGCCGCGTCGCGCCCCGGCACCGGCGCGCGCCTCGGCGCCCCGTCTCCGCCTGCGGCCGATGGGAGCCCTGCAGTGCCGGTCGCCGCGGACGGCCCCCTCGTACGGTCGGGCATGCAGGCACCCGGCAAGGATGCGGCTCCGGGGGCTGCACATCCCGGACCGGACGCAGCGCAGGCGTCCGCGCCGCAACAGGCCTTCGCCGCCCTGCGCCAGCTGGCGGCCGGACACCGCGATGGCCTGCCGGCCGCGGTGCCCACGCCGGCACCGGTGGAGCTGCCGCCGCAGGCCGTGACCGGACTGCTCGGCCGCCTGCAGTCACTGCCGCTGGACCGGGCGCGCGGCCAGCGCCGGCGCACCGTCGAGGACGTGCGCGAGGCGGTGATGGCGCGCCTGCGGAACGAGCATGGGGCCGGCGCGGTCCTGCCGCCGGAGCAGGAGGACGCCTTCGACCTGCTGGCGATGCTCTACCGCCAGATCGGGCACGAGGTCCGCGCCGAGGCGCCGGCCCACGACCTGCTCGAACGGCTGCAGGTGCCGGTGGTGCGCGCGGCCCTGGAGGACCAGGGGTTCTTCGTCGGCGAGCGCCACCCGGCGCGGGAACTGCTCAACGCGGTGGCCGAATCCGGGGCCGCCTGGCTGGGCGAGGACGAGGCCGACCCGCAGCTGGTGCAGCGCCTGGAGCAGGTGGTGGACCGGGTGGTGGAGGTTTACGACGGCGACCCGGCGGTGTTCGAGCTGGCCAACCAGGAGGTGCAGGAGCACCAGCGCGCCCAGTCGCGCAAGGCCGAGGTGGCCGAACGCCGCCAGGTCGAGGCTGCGCGCGGGCGCGACCGCCTGGCCACCGCCAAGCGCCAGGCTACCGATGCGATCGGCGCGTGCCTGGGGGGCCGCCGTCCGCCGCAGTTCGTGCAGGCGCTGATGAACCAGGCCTGGGCCGACGTCCTCACCCTGACCGCCTTGCGCCATGGCGGCGATTCGCCGGAATGGCAGGAACGCGAAGAGGCGACCGCGCGCATCGTGCAGGTCACCTGCAACCCGGACGCCCCGCCGGACCCGGCGCTGGGCGCCCAGATCGACACCGCCCTGCGCCAGGTCGGCTACCACGAGGACGAGGCCGGGGCGATCGCGCGCCGCCTGTCGCGCAGCGACGACGACGAGGTCACCTCGCGCACCGAGCTGACGGCCAAGCTCAAGGCACGCACCCGGCTCGGCGACGACGGCCAGGCACGGCGCGAGGCGCCGCCGGCCCGCAGCGCGGCCGAGCAGGCCTGCTACGAGCAGGCACGCACCCTGCCCTTCGGCACCTGGTTCGAGCTGGTGGTCAACCAGCAGGGCGACATCCGCCGGCAGCGGCTGTCCTGGTACAGCACGCTGACCGACAACGCCCTGTTCGTGAACGCGCGTGGGCAGAAGGTGGCCGAACACTCGCTGGACGGACTGGCCCGGCTGATGGCGGCGGGCCAGGCGCGGGTGGTGACCGAGGACCGCAGCCGGCTGGTCGACCGCGCCTGGCATGCCACCCTGCGCGCCCTGCGCGGCCTGGCCGGACGCGACCCGGATGTCCACGGGGGGATGGCATGAGCACGCATGACGCACGCCGCGTCCCCAGGCGGCAGGTCACCGGCAGCGTGCCGGT
Organism: Pseudoxanthomonas sp.; assembly: GCA_052039535.1. GTDB lineage: Bacteria > Pseudomonadota > Gammaproteobacteria > Xanthomonadales > Xanthomonadaceae > Pseudoxanthomonas. Next base: position 3,773 of record JBQGEI010000174.1, on the reverse strand, counting down.
GACCGACGTGATGACCGGCACGCTCATCGGCTACCTGGGCAACCTTTCCGAAGGCGGGCTCCTGCTGCTGGCCACCGCGCCGCTGCGCGAGGATGCGCTTTACCAGCTCGATTTCGCCCTCGGCGACGATCCGCAGCCGCTGGGGGCCGGTGCCCACCTGCTGTGGTCGGCCCCGGCCAGCACGCCGGGCCAGGCGTGGTGCGGGTTCCGCTTCATCGCCATCTCCGAGGTGCACCGCGCGCGCCTGCGGGCGTGGGTGGAGGCGGGCACCGGCGCCTGAGCGCGTGCAGGCCGCACCGACGCGCGCTGGGGCAGAATGGCCGCTTTCCGCCGTAGGCTGCCCGATGAACACCACCGACATCGCCTCCCTGTATCCCCAGCACCTGGCTGCCCTGCGCGCACGCGCCGACGAGGCGCTCGCGCGCTGCGGCCGCGACCACCTGCTGGTCCCCAGCGGACGCCGCCACTACCACGTGTTCGACGACCGCGACTATGCGTTTGCGGCCAACCCGCACTTCAAGCACTGGTTGCCGCTGACCACCGTGACCGACAGCTGGCTGGTCTACACGCCCGGCGAGCGCCCGAAGCTGGTGTTCCTGCAGCCTCACGACTACTGGCACGTGGTGCCGGGCACGCCGTCGGGCTGGTGGGTCGAGCACTTCGACATCCACGTCATCCGCACCCCCGAGGAGGCGCTGCCGCTGCTGCCGCCGGCCGCGCGCTGCGCGATCATCGGGGCGGCCAACAGCGCGCTCGGCGAGTACGTGCCGGACAACCCGCAGGCCGCGCTGGACTACCTGCACTTCCAGCGCTCGTACAAGACCGCGTACGAGGTCGCGCTGATGCGCCAGGCGCAGCGGACAGCGGTGCACGCCCACCGCGCCGCCGAACGCGCCTTCCGCGCCGGCGAGAGCGAGTTCGGCATCCACATGGCGTACTGCCTGGCCGCGCAGCAGGACGCCAACGAGCTGCCGTACCAGAACATCGTCGCGCTCAACCGCAACGGTGCGGTGCTGCACTACACCGAGCTGGGCCGCGACGTCCCGGACCCGGTGCGCAGCTTCCTGATCGACGCCGGCGCCAGCCACTGCGGTTACGCGGCGGACATCACCCGCACCTACGCCGCCGACCGCAACAGCGAGTTCCAGGCGATGATCGACGCGGTCGACGCCGCGCAGCAGGCGATGTGCGCCAGCGTGCGCGCCGGCACCGACTACCGGCAGCTGCACGTGGACGCGCACCTCGCTCTGATGGGCATCCTGCGCCAGTTCGGCGTGCTGAAGGTGTCGGCCGAGGCCGCGCTGGCCACCGGGGTAAGCGCGGCCTTCTTCCCGCACGGCCTGGGCCATCCGATCGGCCTGCAGGTGCACGACGTGGCCGGCTTCGCCGCCAGCGACCGCGGCGGCACCATCGACCGACCCGACGGCCATCCCTACCTGCGCATGACCCGCATGCTGGAACCGGGCATGGTGGTGACCATCGAGCCGGGCATCTATTTCATCGACATGCTGCTGGACGAGGTGCGCCGGAACGGCCACGCCGACAGCATCGACTGGGCGCGGGTGGAGACCTTCCGGCCCTACGGCGGCATCCGCATCGAGGACGACGTGCTGTGCACCGGCGACGCGCCGGAGAACCTGACCCGCGCCGCGTTCGCGGCCTGAGGCCAGTGACCGCAGGGCCCACTCGCGCGGGCCCTGCGGGGTTCACGCGGGGATGAGCGTGTTGATCACGTGTTCGAGGTATTCCTCGAATTCCTCGTGGGTCATCCTGGGCTGCTGCGGGCGCAGCTGCAGGAACCCGACGTACGCCGCATAGGTCAGCCGCGCGCGGTGCTGGGCATCGCCACGGCCCAGGCCGGCCTGGCGGAACGAGGCGGTCAGGTAGTCCAGGCGGCGCTGCGAGACCCGCTCGATGACCGGCCCCACCGCCGGATGCTCCAGCGCACGCAGCAGCTCGCTGTAGATGGCGTGCGGCTTGGTCTCGTGGCCCACCAGCTGGAACAGCTTGCGCAGGCGCTCGCGCGGATCGGGCACCTCTTCCAGGCTGCCGAAGACCTGCTCCTGCTCGACCTCCTCCCAGCGCTCCAGCGCGGCCTGCAGCAGCGCGTCGCGGGACGGGAAGTGCCAGTAGAAGCTGCCCTTGGTCACGCCCAGGCGGCGCGCCAGCGGCTCCACGGCCACGGCCGAGACGCCCTGCTCGGCGATCACGTCGAGCGCGGCCTGGGCCCAGTCGGCGGCGCTGAGGCGGGCGCCACGCGCGGGCGTGGCGGGCGGGGTCGAGGGCGTGGTGGTCGTATCCATGCGGCGATTTAACCATACGCCGCAGTCCGTCGCAGTATGCGGTTGCCCGGGAAACCGTGGCGCGACAGGGGCTTGCACAGGTGGGGCACCCCGATTTCCGGGCGCCCCGGCCGCCGTGCAAGGCCATACGCGCTCGTATTGACTTTGCCGCGAACGCATCCATACCATTCGGTATGGTATCCATGACGTCCGCCGCCGACTGCCGTGACCTGCGCCTGCCCGGCGCGGACGTGGAACTGGCCGCCACCACCTACGGCGCGGATGGCGCCACCGCCGTCCTGTTCGCGCACGGCTTCGGGCAGACCCGGCGTGCGTGGGCGGCCAGCGCCACGCGCCTGGCCGCCGCCGGCCATGCCGGCCTCGCCTACGACGCGCGCGGCCACGGTGGCTCCGGGCGCAACCCGGCCGATCTTCCGTACACCGGCCACCAGTTCACCGACGACCTGATCGTGGTGGCCGGCGAGCTGCCGCAGCCGCCGGTGCTGGTAGGCGCTTCGATGGGCGGCCTGTTCGGGTTGCTGGCCGAGGCCCGCTGGCCGGGGCTGTTCCGCGCGATGGTGCTGGTGGACATAACCCCGCGCTGGGAGCCGGCCGGCGTCGAACGCATCCTCGCCTTCATGACCGCCTTCCCCGAAGGCTTCGCCTCGCTGGACGAGGCGGCCGACGCGATCGCCACGTACCTGCCCGGCCGCCCGCGCCGCACCGGGGCCGGATTGCGCGAGGTGCTGCGCGAGCAGGCCGATGGCCGCTGGCAGTGGCACTGGGACGCCCGCCTGGTGGACGAACTGGCGCGCGATGCGCAACGCCACCAGGACGACCTGGCGCAGGCGGCGCGCGCGGTACGCTGTCCGCTGCTGCTGGTCAGCGGCGGGCGCAGCGACCTGGTCTCCGCGCGAACCGTCGACGACTTCCTCGCCCTGGCGCCGCACGCGCGCCATGTGCGCCTCGCGGAGGCCACGCATATGCTGGCCGGCGAGGACAACGACCGCTTTACCGCCACCCTGCTGGAATACCTGGGCGATCTGGACGGCATCGGGGACACCGGCCAACACGCCGCCCCGCGCCCGCCAGCGTCCGTCAACGGAGCAACACCATGAGCATCGCCGCGCCCATCCTGGCTTTCCTGATTGTCAGCGGTTTCGCCGCGTACCACCGAATGCGCCTGGCGAGCTGGGCGGCGATGCTGGGCGTAGCGCTGCTGGCATGCTGGCTGCTGGGCGCGCACCCGGCCACCACGCTGGTGCTGGCGGTCCTGGCCACGGTGGTGACGGTGCCGCTGCTGCTGCCGTTCATCCGCAAGCCGCTGGTGGTGGCGCCACTGTTCAACGTGTTCCGCCGCATCCTGCCGCCGCTGTCCCAGACCGAGCGGATCGCGCTGGAAACCGGCTCGGTCGGCTTCGAGGGCGAGCTGTTCACCGGCGATCCGGACTGGCAGATGCTGCTCGACTACCCGAAGCCGCAGCTGACCGC
>JBQGEI010000173.1:0-4000 GCA_052039535.1 Pseudoxanthomonas sp. | reverse complement strand
GCCGCCGCGCCCCAGGGGCCGCCGCGGAAATAGCGCTCGTACTCCACCGAGGCGGTGACCACCCGGCGCGCGCCGAGGGCGAAATTGTCCGGCGGCGGGGTGCGCGGGCCGACCTCGCGCCAGGCGTAACCGCGGATGCTGCGGTCGCCGCCGGCGAAGAACCGCAGGCTGGGCGGCATCGCCACCAGGTCGCCGGTCCAGGTGGTGCCCGCCTCGCCGCTGACGATCAGCCGGTCGGCCTCGCCGAACCCGCGGTACCAGGTGCCGCGGCCCCACACCTGGGCGAAGCTCGTATCCGAGCCGGCGCCCTCGACGCCGCCGCGCAGGGCGATGCTGGCGCTGATGCCGCGGCGCGGGAACAGGCGGTCGTCGACATTGACGTAGTTGGCCGTCAGCTCCGGGTAGACCAGCGAGGAGTACGTGTACAGGCGCGCGCCGGTGGCGTTGTCCATGTCGTAGCTCCAGCGCTCGCGCAGGGCGTTGAACGAGGCCACCGCGGTCCAGCGCTCGCTGATCTCGCCGCTGCGGCTGGCGACCAGCTTCACGTTGCGCAGGTCGATGTAATCGGTCTGCTCGTCGTAGAACCCGACCGAGAACCCGTACCAGCCATCCAGCCAGGCGAACGCCGGGACGCGGTACTGGGTGAGGAAGCTCTTGCGCTTCTGCGCCCAGTCCAGGTCCCAGTTGAGCTTGTGGCCGCGGTCGTTGACGTAGCGGCGCTCCACGCCCAGGCGCACGCCGGTGCCGCTTTCGGTGCCGTAGCTCAGGCCGGCGGTGTATACGTTGCGCTTGGCCATGACCAGGTTGACGTCCACCGGCACCCGCAGGTCCTCGGTGGCCTGCTCCGGCAGCGGCTGGATGTCGATCGCGCTGAAGTAGTCCAGCCGCACCAGCGACTCGCGCAACCGGTCCAGCTTGCCCTGGTGGAAATAGCTGCCTTCCTCCCAGGTCACCAGCTTCTCCAGCAGCCCGGGGCGGAAATACTCCTGGTGGAAGGTGGTCGGCCCCATGTCGTAGCGGAAGCCGCTGTCCCAGACCAGGTCGATGTCGGCCGCGCCCTCGGCGCGGGTCACCCGGACCTGGCGCGAGAGGAAGTCGGCATCGAAATAGCCGCGTTCGGCCAGGCGCCGGGTGATGGCGTCCTTGTGCTCTTCGTAGACCACGTGGTCCAGCGGCTCGCCTGGCCGCGGGCGGAAGTCGGCCAGGTCCTCCTGGAGGTAGCGGTCCTCGCCGCCGGGCCCGGCGATCTCCACCTGGAAATCGCGCACCCGCACCGGCTCGCCCTTGTCCACGCGCACGGTGACCACGATGCGGTCGGCGCTGTCGCGCGGGGCGTCCACGGTGATGGTGGGCGAGTAGTAGCCGAAGGGCTCCAGCGCGTGCCGGGCCTCGTCCTCGGCGTTGAGCAGCAGCAGCTCCAGGCGCGACTCGCCCTGCTCCTTGCCCAGCGCATCGGTCAGGCCCAAGGCAAGGCGGATGTTCTGCTCCATCGCCGGCTCGCCGTCCAGGCCGACGATGTCGACCCGGTCGATGGTGCCGCGTGCCAGTGCCGGCAGGGCCGGGACCAGAACCAGGACGAGGAGGAGGGGAAGGTTGCGGATGCGGGGGGGCAGCGGCATCGGCGCAGGATACCGGGATCGTGCGGAGGCGGCCTGAAGCCGTCCTCACGCCGGCGCCGGATCGGGCGCCGGCGGCGGTGCCACCGCGACGGACGGGCCGCCGTGGCGCCGGCGGTCAGACCGACAGGTGGCCGATCGCGGCGACCGCGCCGAAGCGGTCGGCCAGGCGCCTGAGCAGGGCCAAGCGGTTGCCGCGCACGGCCGGGTCCTTGGCGTTGACCATCACCTGGTCGAAGAACGCGTCCACCTGTGGCCGCACCCGGGCCAGGCGTTCGAGCACGCGCACGTAGTCGTGCTCGCGCAGCGGGCCGTCGGTATCGCCCAGTGCGGCCTCCACCGCCTCGCCCAGGGCGCGCTCGGCGTCCTCGGTGAACAGGGCCGGGTCCTCCATCGCCGGGATGGCGATGTCGGCCTTCTTCAGGATGTTGCCGATGCGCTTGTTGGCCGCGGCCAGCGCCCCGGCCTCCGGCAACGCGGCGAACGTGCCGATCGCGTCCAGGCGGGTGTCGAGATCGTACAGCGAGGCCGGCTTCAGCTCGGCCACCGCGTTGAAGTGCGCGGCCGGCACGCCCTTGTCGGCGTAATAGCCGCGCAGGCGGTCGAGGATGAAGTCGTACAGCTCGGCCGGGTCGGCCGAGGTGGTCGCACCGTCCTTGCCCGAAGGCAGTGCGCCGATTGCGCCGGCGGCGGTGGCCAGCAGCTCGTGCAACGACAGCTGGAAGCCGCTTTCGATCAGCGTCCGCGCCAGCCCCAGCGCGTTGCGGCGCAGGGCGAAGGGATCCTTGTTGCCGGTCGGCTTCAGGCCCGCCGCGAACCCGCCGGCCAAGGTGTCGGCGCGTTCGGCAATCGCCAGCACCTGGCCCAGGCGCGAGCTGGCGATGGCGTCGCCGGCAAAGCGCGGCATGTAGGCCTCGTCGATCGCCAGCGCCACGTCCTGCGGTTCGCCGGCGGCCAGTGCGTAGTGGCGGCCGGCGATGCCCTGCAGCTCCGGGAACTCGTTGACCATGCGGCTCTGCAGGTCGTTCTTGGCCAGCTGCGCGGCACGACGCGCCTGCGCCGGGTCTGCGCCCACCTGCGGCGCGATGGCCTCGGCCAGCGCGGCCACCCGCGCGACCTTGTCGGCCACGGTGCCCAGCCTGGCCTGGTAGGTGACGGTCTTCAAGCCATCGCCCATGGCCGCCAGGCCCTGCTTGAGGTCCTCGTCGAAGAAGAAGCGCGCGTCGGCGAAGCGCGGGCGGATCACCCGCTCGTAGCCCTTGCTCACCTCGGCCACGTCGCGCGACTCGATGTTGGCGGTGCCGATGAAGTACTCGGTCAGCCTGCCGGCGCCGTCCAGCACCGGGAAGAACTTCTGGTTGATCTCCATCGTCTCGATCAGCGCTTCCTGCGGCACGGCCAGGAAGTCGCGCTCGAAGCTGCACAGCACGGCGGACGGCCACTCGGTCAGGCACACCACCTGCTCGAGGTTGTCCTCGGTGATGCGCGCGCTGCCACCGGCCCTGGCGGCAGCCTGCCCGGCCTGCTCGACGATGCGGGCGCGGCGCTCGGCCGGATCGACCAGCACCTTGGCCGCGCGCAGCGCTTCGATGTAGTCGCCCGGCGCGGCGAAGTCGACGGACTGGTTGTGCTCGAAGCGGTGGCCGCGGCTGCTGCGGCCGGAAGTGACGCCCAGCACCTGCGCCGGCACCACCTCGGTACCCAGCAGCAGCACCAGCCAGTGCACCGGGCGGGCGAAGGCATAGTCATGGCCGCCCCAGCGCATCGGCTTGGGCACCGGCATGCCGGCGATGGCTTCGCTGACCACCTCCGGCAGCAGCTCGGCGGTGCGCGCACCCGGCTTGACCGAACGGTGCACGAATCGCTCGCCCTTGGCGTCGCTGGTGCGCTCCAGCGCGGTCCATTCGACCCCGGCCTTGGCGGCGAAGCCCTCCAGCGCGCGGGTCGGCTTGCCCCCGCCGTCCAGGGCGATGCTGAGGTACGGGCCCAGCACTTCGGAGTGCTGTTCCGGCTGCTCGACCGCCACGCCCGGCAGCAGCACCGCGAGGCGGCGCGGGGTGTACAGCGGACGGGCTCCGGTGGCGTCCACCGCCACGCCGCGCTTCTGCAGCGCGGCCACGACGCCGTCGAAGAAGGCCTGCGCCAGGCCCGGCAGCGCCTTGACCGGCAGCTCTTCGGTACCCAGTTCGACCAGCAGGGGTTTCTGTTCGCTCATGTCATGGACCTTGGACTTGCCCTTCTCCTTCCGGGGAGAAGGTGGCGCATCGCGCCGGATGGGGTTTGGCACCGGAAGCGGCGACTGAGCGCCACCGGCCCGGGTTGCTGCCGTGACGGAACGCTCAGGCGTCCTGGCGTCTGAGGCCCGGGAAGCCGAGCTTCTCGCG
>JBQGEI010000172.1:0-1934 GCA_052039535.1 Pseudoxanthomonas sp. | reverse complement strand
GGGTCGATGTGGTTGCTGCGGAAGCCGGCCTTCATCAGCTTGTTGGCGGCATAGCCCTCGAAGATCGTCCACTGGCCCGAGCCGAACATGCCGATGCCGTCGCCGCCCTTGGCCTTGAGCACCTTCTTGAACTGGGCGGCCATCACGTCGAACGCCTCGTCCCAGCTGACCGGGGTGAAGTCCCCGTCCTTGGCGTAGACGCCGTTGGTCTTGCGCAGCAGCGGCTGGGTCAGGCGGTCGTTGCCGTACAGCACCTTGGACAGGAAGTAGCCCTTGACGCAGTTGATGCCGCGGTTGACCTCGGCATGCACGTCGCCATGGGTGGCCACCACCCGCCCATCCTTGACCGCGACGTTGACCCCGCACCCGGTGCCGCAGTAACGGCAGGGCGCCTTGCTCCACTTGAGCTTGACCTGGTCGCCCTCGGTGACCAGGTTGCTGCCGCCCCCGGGCAGCGGCAGGCCGGCGGCGGCCGCGGCGGTGGCGACGGCGGTGGTGCGGATGAAATCGCGACGTGTCGTGCTCATGCTTTGGCTCCGCGCGCGGTGGCGGCTGGAAGGGGATGGGACACCGGCTCGTCCAGTGCCGCGGAAGGTTCGGCGTGGTGGTACACCAGCAGCACGTTGAGCACGCCCGGCACGGCGTTGAGCTGGTCGATCCGCTCCATCACCCGGTGGCGGTCGGCCGATTCGCACAGCACCACGCTGCGGCTGTCGCCGCGCAGCGCCAGCTCCAGGTCCGGGTGCATCGCGACCGCGGCCTCCAGCGCCGCCTGGGCCTGCTCGCGGTGCTGGACCACGAAACTGGCGATATGGACTTCGTCCGGGGTGTTCATGCGGCCGCCTCCAGCGGGCTGTCGACCAGGGCCAGCGCACTGGCCGGGCATACCCCGACGCAGGCGCCGCAGCCGGTGCAGCGCGCCGCATCGACGACCGCCGCGCCGCGGCCCCCGGGCGGCACCCGGATCGCGTTCTCGGGACATACGTCACGGCAGCTGGCGCAGACCACGCCCTTGCCGGGCAGGCATGCCTCGGCGACGCGGGCGCGCAGGTGCCACGGCGGCGAAACCGCCGCGGCCAGCGCGCCGGTGCCGCAGGCCGCGGCACAGTCGCCGCAGAACGTGCATTCGCCTGTGCCGGCCTCGAAGCGCGGCAGGCCGTCGGCACCGCGCGAGAGCACGCGCTCGCCGCAGGCATCGATGCAGGCATCGCAACGGGTGCAGGCGGCGGCGAAAGCCTCGGCCTCCAGCGCCCAGGGCGGACGGACGGACGGCGCAGCCGGCGCGGTGGCACGCCCGAACAGCAGCGCGCGGCGGGTGAACGTGGCCCCCATCGTCACGGTCCGGTCGGCGGCCCTGCGAACAGCAGTTGCCACATCCACACCATGAACCCGTAGCCAGCCACGACCAGCACCGCCAGCAGCGGGAAGATCACCGCCGTCACCAGCAGGAACGCGATGCGCTCCTGGGTGCGGGTCGCCTGCACCTGTTCGGTTTCCTGCTCCATGCACCTGCCTTCCAGGGTGGGCCATAGCAGCACTCGGCCCGGAGGCTAGCACACGCGTGCGCATGGCCGCCTTGCGGCAGGGCACAGTTCCGCTTCCGCCTCAGCGCGGCGGCCAGCGGGGCCGCCCCGGGTCCAGCATGCTCACGCGGAAGCGGCAACCGGCAGCGGCAGCGGCGGAAGTGAGCTCGCATCGGCACTGGCCGCAGCCAGTGCCGCGCCGACCAGGATCACGCCCGGCAGGCCTGAATCCGGCACGCTGGCGGCCACCTCGGCCAGTGCCGCCAGGGTGGTCACCCGGGTGCAGGACCGGGCCTGGCTGGCACCGAGCACGATGGCCGCCGGCGTGTCGCCGGGCATGGTGCGCAACAGCCCGTCACGCACTGCGCCGACCCGGCCCATGCCCATGTAGATGGCCAGCGTGGTGCCGCA
>JBQGEI010000171.1:0-3112 GCA_052039535.1 Pseudoxanthomonas sp. | reverse complement strand
CGCACCATCATCCAGTGGGACAAGGACGACCTGGAGACCATGGGCCTGCTCAAGGTCGACTGCCTGGCGCTGGGCATGCTCACCTGCATCCGCAAGGCCTTCGACCTGGTGGAGGGATACCGCGGCATGCGCCTGGACATGGCCGGCCTGCCGCGCGACGACGCGGCCACCTTCGCCATGCTGGCGGCGGCCGACAGCGTCGGCGTGTTCCAGGTCGAGTCGCGTGCGCAGATGGCGATGCTGCCTCGGCTGCGGCCGGCGAGGTTCTACGACCTGGTGGTGCAGGTGGCGATCGTGCGCCCCGGGCCGATCCAGGGCGGCATGGTCCATCCCTACCTGCGCCGGCGCATGGGCAAGGAGCCGGTGAGCTATCCGTCCGAGGGCGTGCGCGAGATCCTCGGCGCCACCCTGGGCATCCCGCTGTTCCAGGAACAGGTGATGGAGCTGGTGATCCATGCCGGTTACACGCCGGAGGAGGCCGACGGACTGCGTCGTTCGATGGCCGCCTGGCGCCGCGGTGGCGACATGGAGCCGCACAGGCTGCGCATCCGCCAGCTGATGGAGAAGAAGAACTACAGCAGCGAGTTCATCGACCAGTTGTTCGAGCAGATCAAGGGTTTCGGCTCCTACGGTTTTCCGCAGAGCCATGCCGCCTCCTTCGCCAAGCTGGTCTACGTCAGCGCCTGGCTCAAGCGCCACGAGCCGGCGGCCTTCGCCTGCGCCCTGCTCAATTCGCAGCCGATGGGCTTCTACTCGCCCAGCCAGATCGTGCAGGACGCGCGCCGCGGGCGCGGCGGCCGGGCCAGCGTGGAGGTGCGGCCGGTGGACATCACCTGCAGCACCTGGGACTGCACCCTGGAGCCGGCGGGGCAGGGCCGGCAGCCGGCGATCCGCCTGGGCCTGCGCCTGGTGGCGGGACTGTCGGAAAAGGTGGCGCAGGCCATCGTGGAGGCTCGCCGCTGGCGCGCCTTCAGCGACGTGGCCGACCTGTGCCGGCGTGGCGGCCTGGATGCGAAGGCACGCCAGGCGCTGGCCGAGTCCGGGGCGCTCGACGGCCTGGCCGGACACCGCAATGCCGCGCGCTGGGCGGTGGCGGGGATCGAGCCGCGGCGTCCCCTGCTGGATGGCAGCCCGGAGGAAGCACGCATCGAGCTGCCGGCCCCGCGGGTGGGCGAGGAACTGCTGGCCGACTACCGCAGCACCGGGCTGAGCCTGCGGGCGCATCCGATGGCCCTGCTGCGGGCGCAGATGGTGCAGCGGCGCATCCTCGGGGTGCGCGAACTGCAGCAGCGCCGGCATGGCAGCGGCGTGCACGTGGCCGGCCTGGTGACCCAGCGCCAGCGGCCCGCCACCGCCAAGGGCACCATCTTCATCACCCTGGAGGACGAGCACGGCATGGTCAACGTGATCGTCTGGCCGGACCTGGCGGTGCGCCAGCGCAAGCCGATGCTGCAGTCGCGGCTGATGGGCGTGCGCGGACGCTGGGAGCGGGTGGACGGGGTCGAGCACTTGATCGCCGCCCATCTCGAGGACCTGAGTGACCTGCTCGGCGCGATGCAGGTCGACTCGCGCGACTTCCACTGAACACCAGCGCCTGCGCCGGAGCGCGGGCGGGGAGACCCACGATGGACCTGTTCGACAACGGACCGAGAATCCTGGTGGAGGACGCCGAAGGCGGCATCCGCTACTGGCCGGAATTCCTGCCGCCGGCGCTGGCCCACACCTGGTTCCAGCAGTTGCGGGACGGCTGCCACTGGCAGTCCGCGCGCCGGCCGATGTACGACCGCGTGGTCGACGTGCCGCGACTGCTCGCCTGGTATGCGCTGCACGAGCTGCCGGCAGGCCTGCCGCTGGGCCCGATGCTCGAACGCGTGCAGGCGATGGCGCCCGGCGGCTACACCAGTGTCGGCCTGAACCTCTACCGCGACGGCAACGACAGCGTGGCCATGCACAACGACACGCTGCACCAGCTGGTCCCCGGCCAGCCGCTGGCGCTGGTCTCCCTCGGCGGCGCCCGGCGCATGAACATCCGCGCCAAGGCCGGCGGCCGCGCTTTCGGGGTGGACCTGGAGCCTGGGAGCCTGCTGGTGATGAGCCACGCCAGCCAGACCACCCACGAACACGGCATCCCCAAGACCACGCGCCCGGTGCCGCCCCGCATGAGCGTGGTGTTCCGCGCGCGGCCGGAGGTGCCGCAGGTGCGGGATCCCTGGCAGGTGGCCAGGGCGGCCGAAGCGCGTTCCACGCCTGCCCCCTCCGGGCCGCAGGCGCAGCAGCGGCGGACCGGTCGCTCCGCGCATGGACCGCAGCCGGCGCTGCCGTCGCCGCAGGGCCGCGCCCCCGGAGGACGGGCCGCATGAGCCGCTCCCGCATTGGCGAACGCGCCGCGGCCTATCCGATCGGTGACGGACGGGCGGAGGTGGCGACCGACGGACGCTGCTTTGCCTACGTGTTTCCCTGTGCGTGGGAGGACCACTGCAAGATCGGGTTCTCGACGGACCCGCTGGGACGGATCTCCGCGTTGCACCAGCGGTGGTTCGACTTCTTCGACCTGGAAGGCGGAATGCTGGTGGAGGCCGAGTCCATCCGCGACGCGCGCGACCTGGAACTGGAGCTGCGCGCGGGCCTGGGTGGATACAACGCGCCGGCGCCGATGACCATCCGCGTGCCGGCCGGTGGGCATACCGAATGGTTCCGTGGCGTGTCCGGCCTGTTGCATGGACGGATCGAAACGCTGGCCTCGCGCGGCTATCGGGCATACCCGCTGCGGTCCTGGCTGCGTGCCGGGATGGAACGCCGGGTCGACCGCCTGCACGAGTGGACGCTGTCGCAACTGTCGGTGGACGAGCTTGAGGGGCTGCTGGGAGCCACCGCGGCGCAACGGCGCGTGCGCGATGTGCTGGATGCGTTCCAGGCCCTGGACATCGACGTGGAGCCGCTGCTCGCGCCGGCGGTGCTGGGGTGGTATCGCGGTAGTCCCCTGTAGCCTGGTAAGCGAAGCGCCCCCGGGTTTGCCTTCCCTCTGGGAGAGGGCTATTCGCCCGTGGCGCCGGCGCACATCTCGACGGCTCACCCCGCGGGGCTGAGCTTGAAGACACCCCGGATGCGGCCT
>JBQGEI010000170.1:0-5427 GCA_052039535.1 Pseudoxanthomonas sp. | reverse complement strand
CGTCATCGCGGTACTGGAACAGGCATTGCCCGGGCAGGTCGCGGCAGCGGCGTACCAGCTGCGCCAGGCGGCGGTCGTCGACCACCGCTTCCTGGCGCTGGCCCGCCTTGCCGCGGAACGCGATGTGGGCACGCCCGCCGGCGACGAAACGCACATGGTGGTTGCGCAGCGTGGTCAGGCCGTAGGAGCGGTTCTGCTGCCGGTAGGTCTCGTTGCCGACGCGCAGCAGCGTGTGGTCCATCAGCGCCACGACCATCGCCAGCACCTTCTCGCGCGGATAGCCCGGCAGCGCCAGGTCGCGCCGCAGCCGCCGGCGCAGGGCCGGCAGCGCCTTGCCGAAGGCGACGATGCGTTCGAACTTGCCCTGGCCACGGTGCCGGGCCCAGTCCGGGTGGTAGCGGTACTGCTTGCGGCCACGGGCGTCGCGGCCGGTTGCCTGCAGGTGGCCGCGCGGATCGGCGCAGATCCACACGTCGGTCCAGGCCGGCGGAATGGCCAGGGCGCGGATCCGCGCCAGGGTGGCCCGGTCGCGGACCGGCCGCCCGTCCGCGTCGCGGTACCCGAAGCCCTTGCCCTGTCGCCGGCGCCGGATCCCCGGCTCGACGTCGGTCATGTGGACCAGGCCGGCGCGGTCCGCGTCGCGCCGTGCGGCTTCAGGGTCGGTGGCGGGCGCAGGGGTGGACAGGACGGTGGCTTCGCGTGGGGGAGCGCCAGTCTCGGCCGCCCACCGCATGGAGCGCGTCAACGCATGGCGGTTAACGCGCTGCGAATGCGGCATCCTGCACCCTTCTCACCCTGCCTTCACCGGAGACCCGAATGCGCATCCGTCCCCGACTGCTCCTCCCGCTCGGCCTGCTTTGCCTGGCCGCGTGCGCCGGCCCCGACATGGCCGCCAGCGATGGCGACGAGGGCGAGCGTGACCAGGCCCTGCTCGATGCCCGGGACGCTGCCGACTCGGCCGCGGCCCGTGCCGATGGCAGCAGCGCCGCGCCGCCTCCGCCCAGTTGCGATGCCACCCCGGTGCAGGGGCTGGTCGGCGAGACCGCCAGCGAAGGGGTGGTTGGGCAGGCGCGCACCGATGCCGGCGCCGACACTGTGCGGACCCTCAAGCCGGGCCAGGCGGTGACGCTCGAGTTCAACGGCGCGCGCCTCAACATCGAGGTCGACGCCGACAACCGGATCGTGTCGCTGCGCTGCGGTTGAGGCCCACCCGCGTCGCATCCGGCGCGGGCGCCTGCCCCGCGCCGCAACCTTCCATCGTGGCGCTGCCCCACTGACGGCGGTGCCCCGGGGCCGGGGCTTCCACGCCAGCGCACCTGACCTGTTCACCCGTATCGAAGGGTTTGCCGACAGGCCGCCATCGGGCGCACGCGGCTGCGTGCGTACCCGTCCGGTCGGGTCCGGTCCTGCGACCGCCCGCTGGTTGCTCATCGCACGAGCGCAGTGCGCCGCTGTCTGGGCGGACATGTGCACATCCGGCGATACGTGCGCCCACGGCCATGGCACGGCCCTGACGCGGGTCCGGCGGCCACCTTTGTGCGCCGGCCTCGGGCAGGGGCCGGACATCGCGCGCGAGGCGATGCCGGGACGCGGAATGACAGTTGCAGATGCATGTATTTTCCATGCGCGCCCGCAGCTTGCGGCACCGCAACAACTGTGTTTTATTCGGGCATTCCGGCGGCAAACTGGTAGCGCACGTTTCTCATGAAACCGTGTGCGGTGCCGCCCTCGCCCGCGTTCGGGAAATGCCCGGCACGCACGTTCCTCGAGGCACAGATGGCCCCCCGCAACCGCCACGGGCTCCAGCAACCGCTCGGACTCTACGACCCTTCCTCCGAGCGGGACGCATGCGGCTTCGGCATGATCGCCCAGCTCGACGACCAGCCGTCCCGCGGCCTGGTCGACACCGCCATCGCCGCGCTGTCGCGCATGACCCACCGTGGCGGCGTGGCCGCCGACGGCCTGACCGGCGACGGCTGCGGCCTGCTGATCCGCCGTCCCGAGCAGTTCCTGCGCACCCTCGCGCAGGAAGCCGGCATCGCGCTGGAGCCGGGCGCGCGCTTCGCCTCGGGCCTGGTGTTCCTCCCGGACGAGCAGCTGCTGGCGCAGCGCTGCCGCGAGACCCTCGAGCACGAGCTGCGACGGGCCGGGCTCAGCATCCTCGGCTGGCGATCCCCGCCCACAGACACGCGTGTCTGTGGGGAACTGGCAAGGCAGACCCTGCCCCTGATCGAACAGGTGTACGTCCAGGCCGGCACCGGCCAGGACGAGGAAAGCTTCAACCTGGCGCTGTTCCTGGCGCGCCGGCGCAGCGAACAGCAGCTGCACGACATCGCCGACTACTACGTGGTGAGCCTGGCGGCCCACAGCATCGGCTACAAGGGCATGGTCCTGCCGGACAAGCTCTCAGGCTTCTACCTGGACCTGCAGCGTCCGGAACTGGCCTCCAGCGCGGTGGTGTTCCACCAGCGCTTCTCCACCAACACCCTTCCGCGCTGGCCGCTGGCCCACCCGTTCCGGATGCTCGCCCACAACGGCGAGATCAACACCATCGAAGGCAACCGCCGCTGGGCGCAGGCGCGCGGCAAGGTGTGGAAGACGCCGAAGTTCGACGTCGCCGAGCTGCAGCCGATCGTCTCCATGCACGGCTCCGACTCGCAGAGCCTGGACAACATGCTCGAGCTGCTGGTGTCCGGCGGCATGGAGCTGATCCAGGCGCTGCGCATCCTGGTGCCGCCGGCGACCCAGTCGCTGGAGTTCAAGGACCCGGACCTGGCCGCGTTCTACGAGTTCTACGCGCTGAACACCGAGCCGTGGGACGGCCCGGCCGGCATCGTGTCGATGGATGCCCGCTATGCCGCCTGCACCCTGGACCGCAACGGCCTGCGCCCTTCGCGCTGGATGCTGACCTCCGACCGCCACTTCATCGTCGCCTCCGAAGCCGGGGTGTGGGAGGTGCCGACCGAGCGCGTCGTGCGCAAGGGCAAGCTCGGCCCGGGCGAGATGATCGCCATCGACCTGCGCCGCGGCGACCTGCTGGAGAGCGAGTCGGTGGACCGGGTCAACCGCACCCGCGCCCCGTACAAGCAGTGGCTGCAGCAGGGCGTGACCTGGCTGCAGACCGAGCTGATCGACCCGTCGCTGGCCGAGGAGCCGTTCGACGAGAAGACCCTGCGCAGCTACCACAAGCTGTTCCAGCTCAGCACCGAGGAAGTGGAACTGGTGCTGCGGCCGATGGCCGAGACCGAGCAGGAAGCGACCGGCTCGATGGGCGACGACACGCCCATGGCCGTGCTCAGCCAGCGCAACCGGCCGCTGTACGACTACTTCCGCCAGGCGTTCGCGCAGGTGACCAACCCGCCGATCGATCCGCTGCGGGAAGACTGCGTGATGTCGCTGTACACCCAGCTGGGCCGGGAGACCAA
This sequence comes from Pseudoxanthomonas sp., assembly GCA_052039535.1. GTDB lineage: Bacteria > Pseudomonadota > Gammaproteobacteria > Xanthomonadales > Xanthomonadaceae > Pseudoxanthomonas. Next base: position 2,002 of record JBQGEI010000170.1, on the reverse strand, counting down.
CATCTTCCACGCCGGGCCGGAGACGGTGAACCACGTCATCCTCAACTCGCCCGTGCTGTCCCAGCGCAAGCTGCGCGAGCTGCTGAAGATGCCGCAGTACGCCGAGCGCAACCGCCTGGTCGACCTGTCCTACTCGGTCGAGGAGGGTCTGAAGGCCGGCATCGAGCGGATCTGCCGGCAGGCCGAGCAGGCCGCGCGCGACGGCGTCGTCATGCTGCTGCTGTCCGACCGCTACCCGGTCCAGGACCGGCCGATGGTGCACGCGCTGCTGGCCACCGGCGCGGTCCACCATCACCTGTGCAACGCCGGGCTGCGCTGCGACGTCAACCTGATCATCGAGACCGGCACCGCACGCGACGCGCACCACGTGGCCTGCCTGCTGGGCTATGGCGCCACCGCGGTCTACCCGTACCTGTCCTACCAGACCCTGTTCGACATGGGCCGGCGCGGGATCCTGCAGCTGAAGAAGGGCGAGGTCGCCCAGGTCGGCCGCAGCTACCGCAAGGGCCTGTACAAGGGCCTGAGCAAGATCATCTCCAAGATGGGCATTGCCACCATCGCCAGCTACCGCGGCGCGCAGCTGTTCGAGATCGTGGGCCTGGAACCGGAGGTGGTTGAACTGTGCTTCGGCGGCACGCCTTCGCGCGTGGGCGGCGCCGGTTTCGCGCGGCTGGACGCGGACGCGCGCGCGCTGCAGTCGGCGGCATGGAACGAGCTGGCCCGGCCGGACATCGGCGGGGTGCTCAAGTACGTGCACGGCGGCGAGTACCACATGTACAACCCCGACGTGGTCATGACCCTGCAGCGGGCCACCCGCAGCGGCGATGCCACCGACTGGAAGGCGTATACCGACGCGGTGCATTCGCGCCCGCCGTCGGCGCTGCGCGACCTGCTGCAGCTGCAGCCGGCCGCCGCCCCGCTGCCGCTGGACCAGGTGGCACCGGCCTCCGATTTGCTGCGCCGGTTCGACAGCGCCGCCATTTCGCTGGGCGCGCTGTCGCCGGAGGCCCACGAGGCGCTGGCGATCGCCATGAACCGCCTCGGCGGCCGCTCCAACTCCGGCGAAGGCGGCGAGGACCCGGTCCGCTACGGCACCGAAAAGCGCTCCAAGATCAAGCAGGTGGCTTCCGGGCGTTTCGGCGTCACGCCCGAGTACCTGGTCAATGCCGAGGTGCTGCAGATCAAGGTCGCCCAGGGCGCCAAGCCCGGCGAGGGTGGCCAGCTGCCGGGGCACAAGGTCAACGAGCTGATCGCACGGCTGCGTTACGCGCGCCCGGGCATCGGCCTGATCAGCCCGCCGCCGCACCACGACATCTACTCGATCGAGGACCTGGCGCAGCTGATCTACGACCTCAAGCAGGTCAATCCGCAGGCGCTGGTGTCGGTGAAACTGGTCAGCCACGCGGGCGTGGGCACGATCGCCGCCGGCGTGGTCAAGGCCGGCGCCGACCTGATCACCGTCTCCGGCCATGACGGGGGCACCGGTGCCAGCCCGGTCAGCTCGATCCGCTACGCCGGCGGTCCCTGGGAGCTGGGCGTGGCCGAGTCGCACCAGGCGCTGGTGGCCAACGACCTGCGCGACCGCACCATCCTGCAGACCGACGGCGGCCTGAAGACCGGCCTGGACGTGGTCAAGGCCGCGCTGCTGGGCGCGGACAGCTTCGGCTTCGGCACCGGCCCGATGATCGTGCTGGGCTGCAAGTACCTGCGCATCTGCCACCTCAACAACTGCGCCACCGGCGTGGCCACCCAGGACGAGCGCCTGCGCATGGACCACTTCACCGGACTGCCGGAGCGGGTGGAGAACTTCTTCCGCCTGCTGGCCGAGGAAGTGCGCGGCTGGCTGTCGGTGCTGGGCGCACGCTCGCTGGACGAGATCGTCGGCCGCACCGACCTGCTGCGCCAGCTGGACGCCGCCCCGCGCGAAGGCGTGCGCCTGGACCTGTCGCGGCTGCTGGTGCCGGCCCCGCGCGAGGACGACCGCTGCGCCGCGGCGCGGCTG
>JBQGEI010000169.1:0-17378 GCA_052039535.1 Pseudoxanthomonas sp. | reverse complement strand
TTCCACCACACCTACGGGCTGCCGGTGCTGACCACCAACTGCTCCAACAACTACGGTCCGTACCACTTCCCGGAAAAACTCATCCCGCTGGTGATCGCCAAGGCCCTGGCCGGCGAGCCACTGCCGGTGTACGGCGATGGCAAACAGGTGCGCGACTGGCTGTTCGTGGCCGACCACTGCGAGGCGATCCGCACGGTACTGGCCAGGGGCCGGGTGGGCGAGACCTACAACGTGGGCGGCAACTCGGAGAAGCAGAACATCGAGGTGGTGCGCACCATCTGCCGGCTGCTGGACCAGCGCCGCCCGCGGTCCGACGGCCAGCCGCGCGAGCTGCAGATCACCCACGTCGCCGACCGCCCCGGGCACGACCGCCGCTACGCGATCGACGCCTCCAAGCTGAGGGACGAGCTGGGCTGGGAGCCGGCGCACACCTTCGAGCAGGGCATCGCCTGCACCGTGGACTGGTACCTGGAAAACCAGGACTGGGTGCAGCGCGTGCTCGATGGCAGCTACCGGCTCGAGCGCATCGGCACCGCGGCGTAAACGCGAGTCCCTCGCAAGAGCCCGCACACCCCTGTGCGGACTTTCCAAGGAATCCACGATGGCACAACGCAAGGGCATCATCCTCGCCGGCGGCTCCGGCACCCGGCTCTATCCGATCACCAAGGGCGTCAGCAAGCAGCTGCTGCCGGTGTACGACAAGCCGATGATCTACTACCCGCTCAGCGTGCTGATGCTGGCCGGCATCCGCGAGGTGCTGATCATCAACACCCCGCACGAGCAGGCGCTGTTCCAGAACCTGCTCGGCGACGGTTCGCAGTGGGGCATGGACATCCGGTACGCGGTGCAGCCCAGCCCGGACGGCCTGGCCCAGGCCTACCTGATCGGCCGCGACTTCGTCGCCGGCCAGCCCAGCTGCCTGGTGCTGGGCGACAACATCTTCCACGGCCATGGCCTGACCGACACGCTCGCCCGCGCCAGCGCGCGCACCGACGGCGCCACCGTGTTCGGCTACTGGGTCAACGACCCCGAGCGTTACGGCGTGGCCGAGTTCGATGCCGCCGGCAAGGTGGTCGGCATCGAGGAGAAGCCGGCCAGGCCGCGCTCCAGCTACGCGGTCACCGGCCTGTACTTCTATGACGGCAACGCGCCGGACTACGCGGCCGAGCTCGCGCCCTCCCCGCGTGGGGAGCTGGAGATCACCGACCTCAACAAGCGCTACCTCGACGAGGGCCGCCTGTACCTGGAGCAGCTCGGTCGTGGCTTCGCCTGGCTGGACACCGGCACCCACCAGTCCCTGCACGAGGCCTCCAATTTCATCCAGACCATCCAGGACCGTCAGGGCCTGCAGGTGTGCTGCCCGGAGGAGATCGCCTACGGCAACGGCTGGATCGACGCGGCCCGGCTGGAGGCCCTGGCGGCGCCACTGGCCAAGAACGGCTACGGCCAGTATCTGCAGGGCCTGCTCAAGCGAGGGGTGGTGCGATGAAGGTCATCCAGACCGCGCTGCCGGGCTGCGTGGTGATCGAGCCGGCGGTGTTCGGCGACGAGCGCGGCGTGTTCTTCGAGACCTGGAACGCCGAGCGCTTCGCCGCCCATGGCCTGCCCACGAAGTTCGTGCAGAGCAACGTGTCCACCTCGGTCAAGGGCGTGCTGCGCGGCCTGCATTACCAGTGGCCGCGGCCACAGGGCAAGCTGGTGAGCGTGCTGGAGGGCGAGGTGTATGACGTGGCGGTGGACATCCGCCGCGGCTCGCCGACCTTCGGCCGCTGGGAAGCGGTGATCCTCAGCGCCGACAACCGCCGGCAATTCTGGATCCCCGAAGGCTTCGCCCATGGCTTCGCGGTACTGTCCGAGCGGGCAGTCTTCAGCTACCTGTGCACCGACGTCTACGTGAAGGAAGCCGATGCCGGCGTGCGCTGGAACGATGCGGAGATCGCCGTCGACTGGCCGGTCAGCGCCCCGGTGCTGTCGGCCAAGGACGAGACCGCGCCGTTCCTGAGGGACATTGCCGGAGACCGTCTGCCCGCATACGTGCCGGCGCGGGACGTTCCATGACCGTGCTGGTGTTCGGTGGCAACGGCCAGGTCGGGCAGGAACTGCTGCGCGCGCTGGCCCCGCTCGGCACCGTGGTCGTGACCACCCGCAGCGGCACGTTGCCCGATGGCAGCGCCTGCGAAACGGCCGATTTCGACCAGCCGCAGGCGCTGGCCCCGCTGCTGGACCGCCTGGCACCATCGATCGTGGTCAATGCCGCGGCGTGGACCGCGGTGGACAAGGCCGAGACCGAGCGCGACGCCGCGTTCCGCGCCAATGCCCAGGCGCCGGGCGTGATCGCGCACTGGTGCGCGGCCCATGGCGTGCCATTGGTGCACTATTCGACCGACTACGTGTTCGACGGGCAGGGCACGCAGCCGTATCCGGTCGACGCGGCGACCGCACCGCTGGGCGTCTACGGCGCCAGCAAGCTGGCCGGCGAGGAGGCGATCCGCGCGGCCGGGGGGCGGCACCTGATCTTCCGTACCGCCTGGGTGTACGCCTCGCACGGGCACAATTTCCTGCGCACGATGCTGCGCGTGGGCGCCGTGCGCGAGGAACTGACGGTGGTCGCCGACCAGGTCGGTACGCCAACGCCGGCGGCGCTGATCGCCGACATCACCGCGCAGGCGCTGCGGCATCCGGGCGGCCTGTCCGGCACCTGGCACCTGACGCCGACCGGGCAGACCAGCTGGCATGGCTTTGCCGAGGCGATCTTCGCCCGTGCCGTCGGCGCGGGCCTGCTCGGGCGCGCACCGCGCGTGCTGCCGATCACCACCGCCGGGTATCCGACCCCGGCACGTCGTCCGGCCTATTCCTGCCTGGACACCGGCAGCCTGCAGCGGGATTTCGGGGTGGTGCTGCCCACCTGGCAGCAGGGGCTCGAGCGGGTGATCGGCGAGCTGGCCGTGTAGGAAGGCGCGATCCGGCGCGCGGTCGTCCCCCGCCGTCCAGGAAGAGGCGGCCGTCCAGCAGGGAGGCGGATTCCACCGCGCCTGCTCCCGCTGCAGACGACGACGGCGGCCACCGGCCGCCGTCGTCGTGTGTGCTTAGGGCACCGGCCGCGGCGGGTGTCAGGTGCGCCCGTAGGTGTCCTCGAAACGGACGATGTCGTCCTCGCCCAGGTAGCTGCCCGACTGCACCTCGATCAGCTCCAGTGGCAGTTTGCCGGGATTGCGCAGGCGGTGGGTCACGCCCAGCGGGATGTAGGTGCTCTGGTTCTCGGTCAGCAGGATGACCTCCTCGCCGCGGGTGACCTCCGCGGTGCCGCTGACCACCACCCAGTGCTCGGCGCGGTGGTGGTGCATCTGCAGGCTGAGGGTGGCGCCCGGCTTGACCGTGATGCGCTTGACCTGGAAGCGCTGGCCGTTGTCGATCGAGTCGTATGCGCCCCAGGGGCGGTACACCTTGCGGTGCCAGGTGGCCTCCGGCCGGCCGCCGGCGCGGATGCGGCCCACGACCTCCTTGACCTCCTGCATGCGATCGCCGCGGCCGACCAGCACCGCGTCGGCGGTTTCCACCACCACCACGTCATCCAGTCCGACCAGCGCGATCAGGCGCTCGCCGTAGGCGTAGGTGTTGCGGCAGTCGATGGCGATCACGTCGCCGTGGTGGGCATTGCCGTCGGCGTCACGCTCGGACACCTCGCGCAGCGCCGTCCACGAACCGACATCGCTCCAGCCGGCATCCAGCGGCACCAGCGAGGCGTGGCCGGTCTTCTCCATCACCGCGTAGTCGATCGAATCGGCCGGGACCGCAGCGAAGGCCTCCGCGTCCAGGCGCACGAAATCGGCGTCGCGGCGCGCGCCGGCCCAGGCCTTGCGCACCGCGGCCAGCATCGCCGGGTCGAAGCACTCCAGCTCGGCCAGGTAGCGCGAGGCGCGGAACAGGAACATGCCGCTGTTCCAGAAGTAGTCGCCGGAAGCGACATAGTCTCCGGCGGTGGCCAGGTCCGGCTTCTCGACGAACTGCTCGACCGCGCGCACGCCCCCGCCAGCGGCGGCGCGGATGTAGCCATAACCGGTTTCCGGGCCGGTCGGCACGATGCCGAAGGTGACCAGCCGCCCCGCCTGGGCCGCCGGAAGCGCAGCGGCCACGGCGCGGCGGAACACCTCCGCGTCGCGCACGACGTGGTCCGACGGCAGCACCAGCAGCACCGGGTCATCGCCCGCCGCGCCGGCTTCCAGCGCCGCCACGGCGATGGCCGGGGCGGTGTTGCGCCCCACCGGCTCAAGCAGGATCGCCTGCGGCGCGGTGCCGACCTGGTGCAGCTGCTCGGCGGCCACGAAGCGGTGCGCTTCGTTGGCCACCACCAGCGGCGCACGGGTGGCCAGCGGGGCTACCCGCTGCCACGTTTCCTGGAGCATGGTCAGCTCCCCGTGCAGCGGCAGGAACTGCTTGGGGTAGGACTCGCGAGACAGCGGCCACAGCCGGGTGCCGGAGCCGCCGGACAGCAGGACGGGGAGCAGGTCGTTCATGGCGGGGGCTCAGGCGGAGATGAGGCGCGAGATCTCGTCGGTGCGCGCCTTCAGCAGGGCCTGGTCCCCGCGCGCCTCCACGTTCAGCCGCAGCAGCGGCTCGGTGTTGGAGCTGCGCAGGTTGAAGCGCCAGTCGCCGAAGTCGGCGCTGATGCCGTCGGTGTGGTCCAGCGCCGGCGACTGCGCGGCGAAGTGGTCCATCACCCGCGCCACCGCGGCCTTGGCGTCGGCCACGCGGAAGTTGATCTCGCCGCTGCAGGGGAACTTGCGCACGCGCGCCTCGACCAGGTCGCCGAGGCTGCGGCCGCTGGTGGACACCAGGCTGGCGATCAGCAGCCACGGGATCATGCCGGAATCGGCATAGGCGAACTCGCGGAAGTAGTGGTGGGCGCTCATCTCGCCGCCGTAGACGCAGTCCTCGGCCCGCATCTTCTCCTTGATGAAGGCGTGGCCGCTCTTGCACAGCACCGGCACGCCACCGGCCTCCTCGACCTGCTCGACGGTGTTCCAGACCAGGCGCGGGTCGTGCACCACCTTGCCGCCCGGGTGCTTGGCCAGGATCGCCTGGGCCAGCAGGCCGACCAGGTAGTAGCCCTCGATGAAGCGGCCCTGTTCGTCGAAGAAGAAGCAGCGGTCGAAGTCGCCGTCCCAGGCGATGCCGAAATCGGCACCGTGCTCGCGCACCGCGTCGATGGTCGCCTGGCGGTTCTCGGTCAGCAGCGGGTTGGGGATGCCGTTGGGGAAGCTGCCATCGGGCTCGTGGTTGATGCGCACGAACTCCAGCGGCAGGTGCGGGGCCAGCAGGTCGATGATGGCACCGGCGCCGCCGTTGCCGGCATTGACCACCAGCTTCAGCGGCCTGAGCGTGGACACGTCCACGTAGCCGAGCAGGTGCTGGATGTAGGCGGACTTGTCGGTCATCGCACGCTCGCCGGCGGCCGGAGTGGCCGGCGGCGCGGTGTCGGCCTCGACCGCGTCGGAGATGGCGAACAGGCCGGTGTCAGAGGAAATCGGGCGCGCGTTCTCGCGCACCAGCTTCATGCCGTTGTAGTCCATCGGGTTGTGGCTGGCGGTGACCATCACCCCGCCGGCCGCATCCAGGTGGTCGACCTGGAAGTAGACCTCCTCGGTGCCGCACAGGCCGATGTCGATCACCTCGCGACCCTTGCCGCGCAGGCCGGCCGACAGGGCTGCCTGCAGGCCAGGGCTGCTCAGGCGCACGTCGTGGCCGAGGACCACCGGGCCGGGGCGCAGCTGGTCGGCCAGGGCCACGCCGATGCGGCGCGCAAGCTCGTCGTCCAGCTCGTCCGGCACGCGGCCGCGGATGTCATAGGCCTTGAAGGCGGGGAGCGTCATCGGTCATTCCTTTGGGTGAGAGACTGGTCCCGATTCTAACCGTGCGCGTGTTGCGGCCGATGCATGCGCGGGCGGCCCGGTGCCGGGACGCACTAGAATGTCCGTTCCCGGCATCGGCGAGGACACAGATGGGCAACCGTACATCCCGCAGCAAGGTGGTGGCCGACGCGGACACCGCGCTGGCCGGCCTGGTCGCCGATGGGCAGACCCTCGCCGTCGGCGGGTTCGGCCTGTGCGGCATCCCCGAGGCGCTCATCGCCGCCCTGCGCGACTCCGGCGTCAGCGGCCTGACCGTGATCTCCAACAACGCCGGCGTGGACGGCTTCGGCCTGGGCCTGCTGCTGGAAACCCGCCAGATCCGCAAGATGGTTTCCTCCTACGTGGGCGAGAACAAGGAATTCGAGCGCCAGTTCCTGTCCGGCGAGCTGGAGCTGGAGTTCAACCCGCAGGGCACCCTGGCCGAGCGCCTGCGCGCCGGCGGTGCGGGGATCCCCGCGTTCTATACCGCGACCGGCTACGGCACGGTGGTCGCCGAGGGCAAGGAAACCCGCCAGTTCGACGGCCGCCACTACGTGCTGGAAACCGCGCTGGTGGCCGACGTGGCCCTGGTCAAGGCGTGGAAGGCCGATGCCGCCGGCAACCTCGTGTTCCGCAAGACCGCACGCAACTTCAACCCGGCCTGCGCCATGGCCGGCAAGGTCTGCGTGGCCGAGGTCGAGGAGATCGTCGAGGTCGGCGCGATTGACCCGGACCAGGTGCACCTGCCGGGCATCTACGTCGACCGCATCGTGCACAACCCCGCGCCGGAGAAGCGCATCGAACAGCGCACCGTGCGCCAGCAGGGAGACAAGTGATGGCCTGGACCCGCGAGGAGATGGCCCGCCGCGCCGCCCTGGAACTGGAGGACGGCGCCTACGTGAACCTCGGCATCGGCCTGCCGACCCTGGTCGCCAACCACATTCCCGAAGGCGTGGACGTGTGGTTGCAGTCGGAGAACGGCCTGCTGGGCATCGGCCCGTTCCCGGCCGAGGACGAGGTGGACGCCGACCTGATCAACGCCGGCAAGCAGACCGTGACCGCACGCGCCGGCGCCAGCTATTTCGGCAGCCACGATTCCTTCGCCATGATCCGCGGCGGCCATATCGACCTGGCCATCCTCGGGGCCATGCAGGTCACCGATACCGGCGACCTGGCCAACTGGATGGTGCCGGGCAAGATGGTCAAGGGCATGGGCGGGGCGATGGACCTGGTCGCCGGCGTGAAGCGGGTGGTGGTGCTGATGGAGCACACCGCCAAGAACGGCGAACACAAGATCCTGCCCGCCTGCACCCTGCCGCTTACCGGGGTGGGCGTGGTCCACCGCATCATCACCGACCTGGGCGTGTTCGATGTCACCCCCCAGGGCCTGAAGCTGGCCGAGGCCGCGCCCGGCGTGGCCATCGACAAGCTGCGCGAGAAGACCGGCGTGCCGATCCTCGCCTGAGCAGGCGGGCAACGCAGAAACCAGAAGGCCGGCGGATCCGCCGGCCTTCTGCGTTGCCGGGCCTACAGGTTCTGGTAGTTGGGGCCGGACCCGCCCTCGGGCGTGACCCAGGTGATGATCTCGTACGGATCCTTGATGTCGCAGGTCTTGCAGTGCACGCAGTTGGCGGCGTTGATCTGCAGGCGGCGGCCCGTGCTTCCATCCGGAGTGACGTCCTCGACCATCTCGTAGACGCCCGCCGGGCAGAAGCGGGTGCAGGGGTTGCCGTACTCGACGGTGCAGCGCTCCACGCAGATGGAGGTGTCGGCCACCTTCAGGTGCACCGGCTGGTCTTCGTCGTGCTCGGTGGCGGCGTAGTACACGCCCTGCAGGCGGTCGCGCGGCGGCAGGGTGCGCTCGACGTAGTCGCGCCGGGGCTGCTCGTGCTCGCCGATCCGGTCCAGCGTGGTCCAGTCGGCCTTGCCCTTGAGGGTCCACGGCGAAGCACCGCCGGTGACGGTTTCCCACGCGGCGTTGGCCATGCCCATCCACAGCCCCTTCTTGAAGCCGGGCTTGATGTTGCGCACCTTCCTCAGCTCGGCCATCACTTCCGAACCGCGCAGCCGCGCGTCGAAGCCGGCCGTGGCCAGGTCGCTGGCGGCCAGGTGCTCGGCGGCGAGCATGCCGCTTCGGATCGCCTGGTGCGTGCCCTTGATCTTGGGCACGTTGAGCAGGCCGGCGGTGTCGCCGATCAGCAGCGCGCCGGGCATCTCCACCTTCGGCAGCGCCTGCCAGCCTCCGGTCACGATCGCGCGCGCGCCGGCCGACAGCAGCGTGCCGCCCTCCAGCAGCGGCTTGACGTGCGGGTGGTTCTTCCACTGCTGGAAGGCTTCCCACGGACGGTACTGGGGGTCGCTGTAGTCCAGCCCGCTGACGTAGCCGATCGCAACCTGGTGGTTGTCCAGGTGGTAGAGGAAGCTGCCGCCGTAGGTGTCGTTGTCCGCCGGCCAGCCGAGGGTGTGCACGATCTTGCCGGGGGTCACCCGGCCTTCCGGCAACTGCCACAGTTCCTTGATGCCTATCGAATAGCTCTGCGGGTCACTGCCGGCATCCAGTCCGAAGCGCTTCACCAGGCGCTTGGTCAGGTGTCCGCGCGCGCCCTCGGCCAGCACCGTGACCCTGGCGCGGATGTCGATGCCGGGGGTGTAGCCGGGCTTGGGCGTGCCGTCGCGGGCCACGCCCATGTCGCCGATGCGCACGCCCAGCACGGTGCCGTCCCCGTCATGCAGCGTCTCGGCAGCAGCGAAACCGGCATATATCTCCACCCCCAGGGCCTCGGCCTGAGGCGCCAGCCACGCGCACATCGCGCCGAGGCTGACGATGAAGTTGCCGTGGTTGCGCATGCCCGGCGGCACCACCGGCAGCTTGCGGCCGCCTTCCCTGTCCAGCATCCAGAACTCGTCCTCGCCGGCGGGCACGCACACCGGTGGCGGGTTGTCGCGCCAGCCCGGCAGCAGCGCGTCCAGCGGCGCCGGTTCGATCACCGCGCCGGACAGGATGTGCGCGCCGACCGTGCTGGCCTTCTCGATCACGCAGACCGAAAGCCCCGGATCGAGCTGCTTGAGGCGGATGGCGAACGCCAGCCCGGCCGGACCGGCGCCGACGGTGACGACGTCGTACTCCATCACGTCGCGCTCCACCTCGGGCGCGGGCGGGGTGGTTGTGGTTTCCGACATGACGGCTCCGGCTGGCTGCACTGGCTGGCCGGGCATTCTCGGGTTTCGCGGCGGACGGGGCAAATCGGCCATGCCGGCCACGCGCTGCCCTGCTAGCGTGGCGGGCATGGAATGGCGGCGACTGGATCTTCCCGACGCAAGGCTGGAGCTGGCCCACGGCTGGCTGGGCCGCGACGAGGCCGACGCGCTGCTGCAGGTGCTGCTGGCCAATCTGCCGTGGGAGGTGCACCACATCCGCCTGTTCGGCCGGCAAGTGGCCTCGCCGCGGCTCAGCTGCTGGATGGGTGAGCCCGAAGCGGTGTACCGGTACTCCGGCACCCGCTTCGTGCCACACCCCTGGACGCCGGAAGTGGCGGCGATCGGCCAGCGGCTCCGGCGGGAGCTGGGGCGGCCGTTCAACAGCGTGCTGGCCAACCGCTATCGAGATGGCCGCGACGCGATGGGCTGGCACAGCGACGACGAACCGGAGCTGGGTGCCGAGCCGCTGATCGCCTCGCTGAGCCTGGGTGCGGTGCGCCGCTTCGTGCTGCGACGGCGCGACGACCCGGCACGCCGCCTGGCCCTGGACCTGGAGCCGGGCAGCCTGCTGATGATGGGCGGACAGACCCAGCGCCACTGGAAGCACGCGCTGCCGCGGACCGCGCGCCCGGTGGGCGAGCGGGTCAACCTCACCTTCCGCCAGGTCCGCGCACGCGGCCTCGGGCCTGCAGGCGCCTGAGCTGCTCGTCCAGCGAGACGGCCCATGCCGTGCGCTGCAGGTAACCGTCGTAGTAGTAGGACGCTCGCGCCGCCTCGAACGCCGCCTGGTAGAGCAGGCCGTCGCGGTTGAGCAGCTGCAGGTTGTGGGGCAGTGGCTGGTAGATGCGCGCGTTGAAGTCCGGCTTCTCGAACGGCCGGTATTCGGCGATGAAGGCGTAGCTCTTGCCCGGCAGGACCTGCGCGCTGAAGCCCAGCGGCGCGAAGATCGCCTCGATTGCCCGGATGCCGTAGCTGACGATGTGGCCGCGTCGAAGCGGGTCCAGGTAGCCAGGGTCCTCGTGCACCACGTAGCCGGGCATGCCGGTGTTGAAAAGCCACAGGGTCCCCGGCGCGCTGACGCCGGCCAGGCCGGCGGCCATGCCGGCCAGCATGGACGGGGTGAGGTGTTCGATCACCTCGATGCAGACGCCCGCGTCGAACGTGCCCCGGAGCTCCTCCACGCCGCCATGGTGGATGTTCGGGCAATCCACCGCGTAGGCCGGCGGGAATCTCTCCACGCCATGGACGAGCGTGGCATCCGGATCGAGTCGCTGCTGCAGCTGCTGGACGAGGAACCCCGGGCCGCTGCCCACGTCCAGGAACCGGTGGACCGGACGCCTGCAGTAGAGGATCGCCTCGCCGGCGCGGGCAATCGACAGGCCCGAGGCCCGCTCGATCGCCGCATCGCGCTCCTGCTGCCAATATTCGGCGGCGTACCCGGCGCCCAGCACGTGCTCGCCGCGGTCAAGCGCCTCCAGTACCTCCGGCGCAATGTGCAGGCTTGCGCACATGTCGCACTGGAAGTACGCGTGGCCATCGACGTCGGTGTAATGACGGCTGGAACCGGTCTGGCAGGCTGGACAGCAGATGCGGCAAGGCATGGCTGCTCCGGGTGGCGCTGGTGAAGGTCAGGGCGGGGACGGGGAGGTGCGGGAGGCGTCGACCTGGCCCTCGGCCAGGGTCCAGCCGGCGATCTGGCGGCTGGCCTCGGCCAGCGCCTGGCCGAACGCGGCGCTGACCGCGGCCGTGTCGGTGGCCGCCGCCGGCTGCACCTGCAGGAACGTGCGGCTGGCGACCACGCGCTGCTCGGTGTTGTGCATGAGCTTGGCGGCTACTTCGATGGTGGCCGAAGGCTGGCTGCCGCCGGCGTAATCCGCCTCGAAGCGGCGGATGTCCATCACCAGGCGGTAGTTGGCGCGCAGCCCGGTCGCCAGGCGGCCCACGGCGGGGACCTTGCCCGAGTCCTCCAGCACGCGCAGTACCGAGCCTTCGAGCATGTCGGTGGGCGGCTGCGCCCACACCGCGCCCTTGTACACCTGCAACTCGCCCGGGACCGGGCGTACGCCGATGCGCGGCGAATCCACCAGGCGCGGCGCGGAAGGCCGGGCGATCGCCAGCTGCCACGCCACTGCCGGCCAGGCCGGATCCGGGCGGGCGCCCAGTTCGGGCGAATAGATCGTCACCGGATCGCTGCGCTTGCCGCCAAGCAGGGAGCAGCCGGCGACCAGGGTGGCCAGGGCCAGGACGAGGACCGGGCGCGCCACGGCGAGGAGCCGCTGGCGGCGTGCGGCCGGGAGCGGGGAAAGGGCGGGGCTCATTGCGGTTCGAACTCCTTGGCGCCATCACGGCCCAGCAGGAACCGGGCGGGGTTGTTCTCCAGGCGGTCGCTGATCTGGCGCAGGTCGCGGATCAGGCCGCGCAGCTCGGTCAGCGTCGGGCCCAGCTGGGCCAGGCCGTCATTGGCGAAGCTGTTGATCGCCGCGCGGTTCTCGCCAAGGATCGCATCGGCGCTGCCGGCGGCCGAGTCCAGCCGCACCAGGGTCGAATCGAGCCGTGCGATCAGCCCGGGCAGCTCGCGCACCAGGTTCTGGTCGACCCGCTGCACCGTGGCGTTGGTGCTCTGCAGGGTGGTGTCCAGGCTGCGCGCGGCATCGCGCGCGCTGGCCAGCAGCGCTTCCATGCCCTGGTCCTGCGAGGCCAGGCTGCTGCTGATCCTCTCGATGTTCTCCAGCGTGCGGCCGATGTGCGCCACGTTCTGGTCGCTGAGCACCTGGTCCATGCGCTCGACAATGCGGTTGGCCGTGTCGGTGATGTTCTGCAGCGCCGAGGGCGAGGTGAGGATCTGCGGCATGTCGCTCTGGTCGACCGCCGTCAGCAGCGGCGCGCCGGGCGTGCCGCCGGACAGCTGGATGATCGCAGGCCCGGTCAGGCTGGTGATGGCCAGTTTGGCGCGCGTATCGGTCTTGATCGGCGCCGCGGCGTCGGCGCGGATCACCGCCACCACCCGGCGCGGGTCGTTCGGATCCAGCGACAGGCGGTCGATCGAGCCGATCGAGATGCCGTTGTACTGCACCGGGCTGCCGACCGACAGGCCGGTCACCGCCTCGTCGAACACGATCATGTAGCGCTGCCAGCTGCGCTCGGACGAATACTTGGCCGCCCACAGGCCGAACAGCAGCAGCGCCACCGACACCACGATGGTGAAGGCGCCGATGAGCACGTAGTTGGCGCGGGTTTCCATCTCAGTCCGCCTCCTGGCGCGGCACCGTTGCATCTCGCTGGCCACGCGCCGCGCGGGCGCGCGGGCCGTGGAAATATTCCTGCACCCACGGGTGGTCGAAGCGCTCGACCTCCGCCAGTGGCGCATTGATCACGACCTTGCGGTCGGCCAGGACCGCCACCCGGTCGCAGATAGCGTACAGGGTGTCCAGGTCGTGGGTGATGAGGAACACGGTCAGCCCGAGGGCTTCCTGCAGGGTCGCCAGCAGCCGGTCGAAGGCCGCCGCGCCGATCGGGTCCAGGCCGGCGGTGGGCTCGTCCAGGAACAGCAGCGGCGGGTCCAGGGCGAGCGCCCGGGCCAGGCCGGCGCGCTTGCGCATGCCACCGGACAGCTGCGCCGGCAGCTTGTCCACCGCATCGGCCGGCAGGCCGGCCAGCTTCACCTTCAGCAGCGCCAGTTCGCGGCGCCAGCTGTCGGCCAGCCCGGGGTGGTGTTCGCGCAGCGGGACCTCGACGTTCTCGCCCACGGTCAGCGAGGAGAACAGCGCACCGTCCTGGAACAGCACCCCGGTGTTGCGCTGGATGTGCTGGCGCTGGCGGGGATCGTCGGCCAGCGCGTCGGCGCCCAGCACCTCGATGCTGCCGCCGGCGGGGCGCTGCAGCCCGAGGATGGTGCGCATCAGCACCGACTTGCCGGTGCCCGAGCCGCCCACCACGCCGAGGATCTCGCCGCGGCGCACCTCCAGGTCCAGGCCCTCGTGCACCGCCTGGGCCCCGAACCGGTTGACCAGGCCGCGTACGGTGATCGCGGGCGGCAGGCCGCCCGGCGGATGCCCGGTCCGGGCGCCGGCGCCCGCAGGATCCGGTGCGCCGGGTGCCTGACTTCCGGCGTCCCTACCGTCCACGCCATCCTCCCTGCCGTTAGCTGCCACGAGTCACCGATCCCGGATTGGCCATCACCAGCCCACGTTCATGAACCACAGCGCCGCGATGGCGTCGAGGATGATCACCAGCGAGATCGTCTGCACCACGCTGGAAGTCGTGCGCTCGCCCACCGACTGCGCCGTGCCCTGGACGCGCAGGCCTTCCAGGCACCCGATCAGGCCGATGACCATCGCGAACACCGGCGCCTTGGACATGCCCACCAGGAAATGGCGCAGCTGCAGGGTCTCGTGCATGCGCGACAGGTACATCTGCGGCGGGATCTCCAGGTCGAACGCGCCCACGGTAACGCCGCCGGCCAGGCCGGCCATCATCGCCACGAAGGTCAGCAGCGGCAGCATCAGCAGCAGCGCCACCAGCCGCGGCAGCACCAGCAGGTCGATCGGGTCCAGGCCCAGGGTGCGGATCGCGTCGATCTCCTCGCGCGCCTTCATCGCGCCGATCTGCGCGGTGAAGGCCGAGGCCGTGCGGCCGGCCAGCACGATCGCGGTCAACAGCACCGCGAACTCGCGCAGGAACGCGATGCTCACCAGTTCGACCACGAAGATCTCGGCGCCGAAGTCGGCCAGGATGCTCGAGCCGAGGAAGGCGATCACCGCGCCGACCAGGTAGGACAGCAGCGCCACCAGCGGGACCGCGTCCAGGCCTACCTGCTCCATGTGGGCGACGGTGGCGGTCAGGCGGAAGCGGCGCGGATCCCGCAGCAGGCGCGCCAGCTTGACCAGGTTCTCGCCGGTGAAGCCGACCAGCTCCACCACGTCGCGGGCGACGGCCTGGGTGGCGCGGCCCAGCCGCTCCAGCGCCGCGGCGAACCCGTACTCGCGCCGCCGCCGCGGGCGGTCGTCCTGCACGTCCTCGATGAGCTGGACCAGGGCGACATGCGCGTCGCTGAAGCGAAGGGCGTCGTCCGCCAGCCCCTGGCGGCGGACGTGCCGGGTCAGCTGCATCACGCCGGCCGAATCGAGCCGGCCCACGCGCGAGGCGTCGATCGAGGTGATGCCCTCGGGCAGCTCGCGCAGGCGTGCGGCCATGTCCTGCGCGTGGGCGAGGGTCCAGTCGCCCGCCAGGCGGACGTGGTCGCCGCCAGGGTCCTGCGTCCAGCCAGGGGAAGGGGAGGAGTCGTCCATAGTCCGGGCGGGAGCATACAGCCAAGCAGGTGACTGCACCGCCATCCCGCGGGCGATACTAGGCCGATGTCGAATACTCCCCCGCGCCCGCAGGCCAGCTATCCCCAGCGCATCGCGTTCGTGTCGGAGATGGCGGTGCGCCTGCACCGGTATGGCACCACCGCCCAGCGCCTGGAGGCGGCGGTCACCGCGCTGTCGCAGCGGCTGGACCTGGAATGCGAGCCGTGGTCCAACCCGACCGGCCTGATCCTTAGCTTCAGCGATCCGGGCAAGCCGCTGGGCAGCACCGACACCACCCGCGTCATCCGCCTGCCGCCGGGCGAGACCGACCTGCACAAGCTGGGCGAGGCCGACCGGGTGGCCGAGGCGGTAGCCAATGGACAGCTGACCATCGCCCAGGGCCATACCGCCCTGCGCGTACTGGACCGCCCGGCCACCCCGCTGGCGCGCTCGATGCTGGTGCTCGGCTTCGGGCTGGCGGCCGCCGGCGTGGCCGGGCTGTGGCGCCTGCCGTGGCTGGACATCTGCGTGGCCGCGGTCACCGGCATCCTGATCGGGTTGCTGGACATGTACGCCAGCAGCCGACCGGCGATGAAGGAGGCCAGCGGCGCGCTGGAGGCGCTGGCCGCCGGCACCGTGGTCACCCTGGTCGCCGCGGTGGTCGCGCCCCTGAACCTCAACACCGTGATCATCGCCTCGCTGGTGGCGCTGCTGCCCGGCATGGCGATCACCAACGCGATGAACGAGCTCTCCAGCCAGCACTGGGTGTCCGGCACGGTGCGCTTTGCCGGAGCGCTGACCACGGTGCTCAAGCTCACCGCCGGCGCCGTGGTGGCAGTGACCCTGCTCGGCGTGCTGGGCGTGGAGCCGCAGGTGCGCGGCCTGCGCCCCCAGCCTGAACTGGTGGAATGGATGTCGATGGTGGTGGCTTCGTTCGCCTTCGCCGTGCTGTTCAAGGCCAGCGCCCGCGATTATCCGTGGGTGATGGGTGCGGCGATCACCGGTTACCTGATCTCGCGCTTTGCCGGCCAGGCCTGGGGTAGTCCCGCCGGGATCTTCCTCTCCGCGCTGGTGCTCACCGCCGCCGGCAACGGCTTCGGCCGCTGGATCCAGCGGCCGGGCGCGCTGATCCGGTTGCCCGGCATCATCATGCTGGTGCCCGGCAGCGCCAGCCTGCGGGGGCTGCTGACCCTGGTCCAGCAGCAGGACGTGGACGCGGGGCAGAGCGCGATGCTGCTGGTGGTCAATATCGTGGTGGCCCTGGTGGCCGGCCTGCTGTTCGGCAACCTGCTGCTGCCGGCGCGCAAGAATCTCTGACGTACGGGGCGCTGATGTCCGGGCAGGGCAGGCACGCGCCGGCGCCGCCCGGGCTTTCCGGGACGGCCGCCGGGCGCCCGTCTGGGCAGGGGCAAAAAAAACGCCGGCGACGCGCCGGCGTTCTTTTCCAGCCGGTGCAGCCGCGGCCTACTTGGCGCGTGCCTTCTTGACCACGCGCTTGCGTGCGCCCTTTGCGACCTTGGCCGGCGTCGGCGCGGCCACGCCCGGAATCAGGAAATCCGCCGGGTCGCGACCCTGGGCGGTATAGGCGGCGAGCCAGCGCGGCTGCTTGCCGCGGCCGGTCCAGGTTTCCCGGGCATTTTCAGGATTGCGGTACTTGGGCGGCACCTTGCCGAGCTTGCGCGCACGCGCCGGGGCGGCCGCGGAGCTTGTGCGGCCGCTGCCGGCGGCGCCACCGAACAGTTCCTCGATGGTGTAGCCCTCGGCCTTGGCGAGCTTGGTCAGGCGGCTGCGCACCTTGGCGATCGGCGCGCGCTTGGACAGCTGGGCCTGGCGCTTGCGGGCGGTTGCAATCAGGGAACCGAGTTCCCGCTGGGAAAGGGTGTTCAGGTCAATCGACATCAGGTTCTCCGGTATTCCGAGGGGAGCGCCCGTCCGTAGGCAATGCCGGCGCAGCTTAATTCAGCGAATATCCGCTGGCAATAAATGAAAACGAACGGCCCGATTATCTTCCGATAATCGGGCCGCCAGGTGCGTCTAATGGGCGTGAAAGCGCCGCCTGTTTATTCAATGCGTGCGCAGGCGCTCCATCAGCGCGGCCTGGTCGAGCGATTCGGCCTCGCCGCCGCTTCGGGCGCGGTATTCGAAGGTGCCGGCCTCCAGCCCGCGCGAGGAAACCACCACCCGGTGCGGCACGCCGATCAGCTCCATGTCGGCGAACATCGGGCCGGGCCTGAGGCCGCGGTCGTCCAGGACCGCGTCCAGGCCAGCCGCCTGCAGTTGCGCCAGCAGCGCTTGGGCGGCGGCATCGACCTGCGGATCCTTCTTCGGGTTGATCACGCACACGACCACGGTCCACGGTGCCATCGGCTCCGGCCAGACGATGCCGGCCTCGTCGTGGTTCTGCTCGATCGCCGCCGCCACGATGCGCGACACGCCGATGCCATAGCAGCCCATCGCCGGCACCACCGCCTTGCCGCTCTCGTCCAGCACGGTGAACTTCATCGCCTCCGAGTACTTCCGGCCCAGCTGGAACACGTGGCCGACCTCGATGCCGCGCGCCAGGCGGATCTCGCCGCCGTCGGCGGCGCGCTCGCCGGCGACCACGTTGCGGATGTCGGCCACCAGTGCCGGCTCGGGCAGGTCGCGGCCCCAGTTCACGCCGGCGATGTGGAAGCCGGCCTCGTTGGCGCCGACCACGAAGTCCGCCATTGCCGCGACCTGGCGATCGGCGACCACGCGCACCGGCACGGCCGTGCCGACCGGGCCGAGGAAACCGGGCTCGCTGCCCAGGTGCGCGAGGATCTCGGCCTCGGTGGCGGGCCGGTATTCACCGATGCCGGGCAGCTTGGCCAGCTTGATCTCGTTGACCGAGTGGTCGCCGCGCACCAGGGCCAGCACGAAACCCTCCTCGCCCACCACCGCCACCGACTTGACCGTGCGCTCCAGCGGGATGCCCAGCAGGGCGGCCACTGCCTCGCAGGTCTTCTGCACCGGGGTTTCGACC
>JBQGEI010000168.1:0-1528 GCA_052039535.1 Pseudoxanthomonas sp. | reverse complement strand
GACTCGCCGTCGCCGATGAAGCACCACACCTTGCGGTCGGACTTCTCGATCAGGCCGCGGTTCTCCAGGTACTTCATGAACTGCGCCTGGTAGATCGCGCCCAGCGGGCCCAGGCCCATGGAGACGGTCGGGGTCTGCCAGTAGTCGGGCATCAGCCACGGATGCGGGTGGGACGAGATGCCGCGGCCGTCCACCTCCATGCGGAAGTTGTCCAGCTGGCTCTCGCTGATGCGGCCTTCCAGGAAGGCGCGCGAGTAGATGCCCGGGGCGCTGTGGCCCTGGATGTACAGCAGGTCGCCGGGGTGGCTTTCGCTGGGGGCGCGCCAGAAGTGATTGAAGCCCACGTCGTACAGGGTGGCGGCCGAGGCGAAGGAGGCGATGTGGCCACCCAGGTCGCCGGGCTTGCGGTTGGCGCGCACGACCGTTGCCATCGCGTTCCAGCGGATGATCGAGCGGATGCGCCACTCCAGGTCCGCGTCACCGGGGCTCTTGGCCTCCAGGTGCGGGGCGATGGTGTTGACGTATTCGGTGGTCGGGGAGAACGGCAGGAACGCGCCGGAGCGGCGGGTCAGCTCGACCATGTCCTCCAGCAGGCCGTGCGCACGCTCGGGGCCGTCACGGTCGATGACCGCCTTGAGCGATTCGATCCATTCCCGGGTCTCGACCGGATTCGGATCGTTCTGCAGCACATCGTTCAGCCAGTTCATATCACTCCCATTGCCACGCGTGGGGAGCGCGGCGCATACGTTCTTGTGGACCCGGGAGTTTACCGCACGGCCGGCCCCGCCCGCTTCGCTACGCGTAAGTATGTGGGCGCGGAGAGGGCTGTAGGCGACGAGTGCCGGCGCCGGCGGAGCAGCGCCCGGGCGCAAAGCGTTGATCCGGCTGGAATCGCCGGCGTTGGTGTCTGGTGCAACCACTTTCGTAGCAAGGCAACGGTGTGGCGGTGCGGCTGGGGGACCCAGCGATGTGGGGATGGCGGCGCGGCTTGGGGCGGTGGCGCGGCGGGCTGGGGGGGTCGGAGTATCGGGGTTGCAGGCTCGGAGGCTCGGAGGCTTGGAGGCTTGGAGCCTTGGAGGGCTTGGAAGCGCCGCCGGATAGGTGACGTCAGGACTCGGCTGACCCACTCGCCCCCGGTTTGCCTGAAGGTTTCACAAACTGTGCGGCCGCGATTACACGCTCCTTTACCAAATGCGGCCATACGCTGCAGCCCTGGTGAAATCCACCGAAGCCAGTCGCGCACCCCCAGCTCCCTCGCGCGGACCCGGAGAATCCCAATGAACCTGCTCAGAATCGAGACCGAGCCGCCGCACAACGGTATCCAGCGAATGGCCGTAAGCGGCCGGCTCGACACCGAAAGCCATGCAAGCCTAGACGAGGCACTGGATCCGCTGTTGGCGGACGAGCACGTGCAATCGGTGGTCCTGGATCTCGGCGAGCTGAACTACATCAGCACCGACGGCGTTCGTTCCATCTTCCGCGCCCGTCGCGCACTGGCCGCCAGCCGCCGCCGCGTGCTGGTCGTGAA
>JBQGEI010000167.1:0-5017 GCA_052039535.1 Pseudoxanthomonas sp. | reverse complement strand
GCCCGCCACGGTCGCGCGCACGCCGCCTTCCTCGAAGGTGCCGATGCATTCAATGCCGCGGTCAACACCCACCTGTGGGACGGCGACTGGTACGGCCGCGGCATCACCGACGACGACGTGGTCTTCGGCGTGCGCGCCGATACCGAAGGCCGCATCTACCTCAACCCCCAAAGCTGGGCGATGCTCAGCGGCGCACCGGACGCGCAGCAGCGCCAGCGCCTGCTGGCGGCGGTGGACGCGCATCTGCTGTCGCCCTACGGCGCGGCCATGCTCGATCCGCCCTACACCGGGATGCGCGAGGACGTGGGCCGGCTGACCCAGAAATTCCCCGGCTCGGCCGAGAACGGGGCGGTCTACAACCACGCCGCCGCGTTCTACCTGCATGCGCTGTTCCGCACCGGCGAGGCCGACCGCGCCTGGCAGGTGCTGCGCGCGATGCTGCCGGCGCCGGACCCGGCCGATTGCCTGCAGCGCGGCCAGCTGCCGGTGTTCGTGCCCAACTACTACCGCGGCGCCTGGCGCCTGCATCCGCGTACCGCCGGGCGCTCCAGCCAGCTGTTCAACACCGGCACCGCCGCCTGGCTGTACCGCTGCCTGATCGAGGAGCTGTTCGGCCTGCGCGGGGAAGGTCCAGCCCTGCGCATCGCCCCGCAGCTGCCCTCGCACTGGCCGGCCGCGCGCGCGTGGCGGCGCTTCCGCGGCGCCCAGATCGAGCTGGAGGTCGAACGGGTCGCCGGCGTGGACGCTTCACGCGTGAGCGTGGACGGCGCGCCGCTGCAAGGCGGCCTGCTGCAGCCGGTGGAGGCCGGCCGCACCTACCGGGTACGGGTGGAGTTGCCGCTGGCGGACGCGGCCACATGAGCGGCCAGGTGCGCGTGGCAGTGGTGATGGGCGTTTCCGGCAGCGGCAAGACCACGCTGGCGCAGGCCCTGGCACGGGCCTGGAGCGCCACGTTCCTGGACGCGGACGACTTCCACAGCGAGCAGGCGCGTGCCCACATGGCGTCCGGCCAGCCGCTGACCGACGAAATGCGGGTGCCGTGGGTGGAACGCATCGCGGCCGACCTGCAGCGGCGCGTGGCGGCCGGCGAACGCGTCACCCTGGCTTTTTCCGGCCTGCGACGTCGCCACCGCGACATGCTGCGCGCCACCGGCCTGCCGCTGCGTTTCCTGTTCCTGCAGGGCGAGGTCGCGCTGATCGGGCAGCGCATGCGCCAGCGCAGCGGGCATTACATGCCGGTCTCGCTGCTGGACAGCCAGTTCGCCACCCTCGAGCCGCCCCGCGACGAGGCCGACGTGGTGGTGGTGCCGGTCGAACTGGCGCCGGAACAGCAGCTGCGGCTGTCGCAGATCGCGCTGCAGCCGGCCGCCGGCTGAGTCGACGCCGGGAGCGCGTCAGCGGGAGGCAGCGCCGGAACCGGGAGGGCCTGTCCACGCGGCGGCCACCGCGGCCGCCTGCAGCCGCAGTTCGGGCACGGCAATGGTTTCCCAGGCCTCGCCGATACGCAGGCTGCCCATCACGCGCAGGTCGTCGCGGGCGTGGCCTGCGGCGTCCAGCAGGCGGCCGTCGGTATCGCTGTCCAGGCCGATGCCGTGCGCCCCGGGCCGTGCATGGCCCTCGCCAAGCAGCTGCTCCAGCAGCGGGTTGCCCATCGCCTGGACGCGCAGCTCCAGGCCGGTGGCGTTGACCACGTGGTCAACCTCGAACACCAGGCGCTGTCCGCCACCCGCGCGCGCGGTCAGCTGCACGCAGCGCTGGCCGGCCACGGCCAGTTCCAGCCGCGCGCGATGCACCTGCAGGCGTCCTGCGGCCAGCCAGGCCTGCAGCAGCGCGCCGGCCTCCGGGGCGATACGGTGGCGGTGGATGTCCCAGTAGCGGGCCCCATGGCGCAGGAAGCGGCGCTGCCCGGCCGGCGTCAGCGATCGCCACAGCGCCTGGCCATGCGGACGCAGGCGCTCCATCACCGCTTGCCAGGGCAGGCCGCGCATGGCCGCGTCGCGCACGGCCCGGCGCACCTGCGCCAGCCGCTGGCGCGGCCCCAGCGCGTGCAGCGGCTCCACCGCGAAGGCGTCGTCCAGCGCGTGGCCTTCGGCATGCGCCAGCGGCAACAAGCCATGGCGTGACAGCAGGTGCACCGGCCCACGGTGGCCGTTGCCGGCGAGGGTCAGCAGCACGTCGACCATGCTCAGGCCGGTGCCGGCGATGCACACGCGCGCGGCCGGGTCGATCGCGGCCACCGCCTGGTAATCCCAGGCGTCGATGCGCGCGGGCCGGGGCAGGGCGCCCGCGCCGCGGACCGGCAGCGGCCGTGGCGCGTTGCCCACCGCCAGCAGCACGCGTGCGGCGCCCGCGGCGCCGTCCTGTGCGTGCAGCCGCCAATGGCCGCCGGCGGTGTCCCGATCCAGTGCGGTGATCCGCCAGGGCAGCACCGCCAGCGAGGCGGGACTGGCGTCGCGCGCCTGCTGCAGGCGCGCCGCCAGGTAGCGTGCGTAGTCGCGCCTGGCGGCGAACCGGGCGGCGAGCGAGCCCGGCGCGTGCGCGGCCTGCTCCGGCTGGGCGGCATACCACTGCAGGAAATCGTCCGGCCGGTCGGGCAGCGCGCTCATCCGCGCCGCCGGTACGTTGAGCAGGTGCTCGGCGCGGGTGGTGGCGTAGGCCACGCCCCGGCCCGGCTGTGGTGCCGGCTCGAACATCGCGATCCGCAGCGGACCGGTGGCCTGTCGCAGCAGCTGGATCGCCGCCAGGGTGCCGGCAGCGCCACCCCCGACGATGGCGATATCGAAGCGCGGATACATGGGCCGATTCTACCGGCTGGCCGCTTCCGTCCCGCCTACATGAACGAATCGGCCAGCCGCGCCAGGCCTTCCAGGCTGCGCTGCCACGCCGGCCTCCGCCGCCACTGTTCCAGCGTCAGCTCCTGCGCGTGGGCCAGGTAGTCGGCCTCGATCCGGTGCATCCGCGCGACCACGTCGCGGTCGTAGCACAGCAGGCCGATCTCGGCGTTGAGTGCGAACGACCGGATGTCCAGGTTGATGGAGCTGACCAGTGCCACCGAATCATCCACGCTCAGGTGCTTGGCGTGCAGGAAATGCGGCTGGTACAGGGCAATGCGCACCCCGGCCTGCAGCAGCTCCTCGTAGTAGGACTGCTGCGCCAGGCGCACGACCGGCTTGTTGTTGGTGGCCGACAGCACCAGCTGCACGTCCACGCCGGACAGGGCGGCGATGCGCAGCGCGCTCAGGGTGGCGTCGTCGGGCACGAAGTAGGGGGTGGTCAGCACCAGGCGGTGCTGGGCCAGGTGCACCAGCGAGGTGACCACGTCGCCGGCATTGCCCAGCGGGTAGGCCGGGCCGCTGGGCAGCAGCTGCGCGGCCACGTCGTCCGGATGCACCGGCCGCACCGGCGAGACGTCCAGCCGCTGACCGGTTTCCAGGTACCAGTCGCCGGCGAACACCGCCTCCAGGTGGGAGACGATCGGGCCACGCGTGCGCGCCACCAGTTCGCGGTTGGGATGCCCGCGGACGAACACGCTGCCGGAGAGGTTCTGCGAGCCGACGTGGCCGACGTGGTCGTCGATGACGGCGATCTTGCGGTGGTTGCGCAGGTCCATGCGGCTGCTGCGCCGCCAGCGCAGGCCGCCAGGCATCATCCGGTGCACCTCCACCCCGGCCGAGCGCAGCGTGGCGGCGAACCTGCGGTAGCCGCGCTTGGCGCCGACGGCGTCCAGCAGCAGGCGGCAGCGCACGCCGCGCGCCGCGGCGCGGACCAGTGCGTCGGCCACCGCCTGGCCCACCGCATCGTCGAACATCAGGTAATACAGCAGGTGCACGCGCACGCGTGCCGCATCGATGTCGGCGATCAGGGCGGCGATCGAGGCGTCGTAGTCGTCCAGCAGCTCCACCGCGTTGCCGCGCACCGGCATGAAGTCGCCCAGCTTCTCCACCAGCGGTGCGGCCTCGGCGGCAGGACCGGTGGCCGGCGGCTCCCAGCGCAGCGCGCGCTGCGGCAGCTGGCCGGCGCGGATGGTTTCCGAGGCCTGGCCCTGGCGCCGCCGCCGTTGCGCCGACAGCCAGGGCTGCCCCACCAGCAGGTACAGCGGCAGCCCGAGCAGCGGCACGAAGAACACCAGCAGCAGCCAGCTGCGCGCCGCCGCCGGGGCCGACCGGCTGGGGATCCACCACAGCGCGGCCAGGCGTGCCAGCCAGTCCACCGCCAGCAGGATGGTGCCGGGTTGCCACTCGCTCATCGGGGGTGCCTTGCACGGTGGGCCGGCTTCGGATTCTGGGGGCCGGCGGCCACCGCGCAAAGTGCGGCCGCCGCCGGGGCCGGCCGCCACCGCGAGGGCAAAGAAAAAGCCCGCCAGGAGGCGGGCTTCTTCCAGAACAGGCGGGCGCCGACCAATTACTTGATCTTGCCTTCCTTGTACGGGACATGCTTGCGCACGACGGGATCGTACTTCTTGATCTCCATCTTGCCGGGCGTGTTCTTCTTGTTCTTGTCGGTGGTGTAGAAGTGGCCGGTGCCGGCCGAGGAGATCAGGCGGATCTTGTCACGCTTGGAAGCCATGGTCGGTTACTCCTCAGATCTTCTCGCCGCGGGCACGCAGCTCGGCCAGGACCGAGTCGATGCCATTCTTGTCGATGGTGCGCAGGGCGGCGGCGGAAACACGCAGCTTCACCCAACGGTTCTCGGAGGCCACCCAGAAGCGGCGCTCGTGCAGGTTGGGGAGGAAACGGCGACGGGTCTTGTTGTTTGCGTGCGAGACGTTGTTGCCGGTCTGCACGCCCTTGCCGGTAACTTGGCAAACGCGGGACATACGCACCTCGAAAGGTCTGGTGTCGCCCATAGCCCGGGAGACGGCGGCCCCGCCGGACGGTCCCGAAGGCCGGCCGGACGCGATGCGGGTAGGATTCCACTGCACGAAGCGGCGCCGGATCGCGTTCCGGGCCGGATCCGGCAACAGCCGGACGCAGCGAGCCGCGCATTATGCTCGCCCAAGTCACTGATTGCAACCGGG
>JBQGEI010000166.1:0-2837 GCA_052039535.1 Pseudoxanthomonas sp. | reverse complement strand
CCAGGCCGAGGCGCTGCGCGCCTTGCACCCCGCACTGCCCATGTTTCCGGGTGACACCGCCGCCACCCGCAAGCTCTCCGCCGCCTGGCTGATCGATGCCTGCGGCTGGAAAGGCGCGCGCGATGGCGATGCCGGCGTGTCTGCCGCCCATGCCCTGGTACTGGTCAACCACGGCAATGCCACCGGCATGCAGCTGCTGGCGCTGGCGCGCCGTATCGCCGCCTCGGTGCAGGCACGCTTCGGCGTGGCACTGGAGCCGGAGCCCCGCCTGGTCGGCGCGAACTGGGCCGGCTGATGGCCCGCGACGGGCGCCCGCTCCCGGTACCGCTGCGGGCCGCGTTGCTGATGCTGGGCAGCACGGCGCTGTTCGCGCTGATGGTGGTGGCGATCCGGCTGGCCTCCGACAGCCTGCACACCTTCCAGATCGCCTTCTTCCGCAACTTCTTCGGCCTGCTGGCCGCCGCGCCGCTGCTGCTGCGCCACGGGCCGGGGCTGCTGCGCACCGACCAGTTCCCGAAATACCTGTTCCGCTGCATGGTCGGCATCTGCTCGATGCTGGCCGGCTTCTGGGCCATCGGCCATTTGCCGCTGGCGCAGGCGATCTCGCTGTCTTACTCGACGCCGCTGTTCGCGACCATCGCCGCCGCCGCGTTGCTCGGCGAGCAGGTGCGCGCGCGGCGCTGGGCGGCGGTGGTGCTGGGCTTCATCGGGGTGCTGGTGATCGTGCGCCCGGGCACCACCGGGTTCAGCAGCGGCGCGATGATCGCGGTCCTCGCGGCGCTGCTGTCGGCGATCGTGGCGATCCAGATCAAGCAGTTGTCAGCCACCGAGCCGGCCGACCGCATCGTGATCTGGACCACCCTGCTTTGGGTCCCGATGTCGCTGGTGCCGGCGCTGGGGGTGTGGAGCTGGCCACAGGGCACCACCTGGCTGTGGGTGGTGGCCGCGGGCGTGTTCGGCACCGGCGGGCACATGCTGTGGACCCGCGCTCTGAAGCTGGGCGAAGTATCGGCGCTGACGCCGATCGGCTTCATGCAGCTGCCGATCGTCGCGGTATGCGGCTGGATCCTGTTCGACGAGACGCTGGATCGCTGGACCCTTGCCGGCGCGCTGGTGATCCTCGCGGCCAATGCCTACATCGCCCACCGCGAGGCGGTGCTGGCGCGCCGGGCGGCGACCGGTGCGCCCAGCACCGCGGCCAAGCCGGGCGAATGAGGCCCTGGCGCGGCGGGAAATAAAAAACCTGCCGCAATGCTTGCCCACCTGCGCGCCAATCCAGTATGATTCGCGCCCTGTCGGGGTGTAGCTCAGTCTGGTAGAGCGCTACGTTCGGGACGTAGAGGTCGCAGGTTCGAATCCTGTCTCCCCGACCATCGTTTGAAGAAAAAAGCCTGCCTCGCGCAGGCTTTTTTTCGTTTCCGGCGCCGTGCCACGTGCACGCCGCTGTCGGCGGCGCGCAGGGCTGACCGGGTGCTGACCATCGCCTGCCGGAGCATCCGCACCACCGCGTCCGCCCGACCGCGCGCGGCTAGATTGGCCGCCCTCCCCTCACGTCCGCTGCGTGGCCGGCCCCGCCCGGCCGCGTGGCATTGCCACATGTCGCATCGATCCCCTGCCCTTCCGCTGGTCCGCGGGCGCCTGCTCGTGTTCGCGGGCATCCTGCTGGCGGCGTTCAACCTGCGTACCGCGGTCACCTCGCTGACGCCGCTGCTGGACGTGCTCGGCAACGAATTCGGGTTCGGGTCCACGCTGGCGGGGCTGCTGGGCATGGTCCCGACCGCGGCTTTCGCGGTCGCCGGCGTCGGCACGCCGCGCCTGGCGCACCGCCTGGGGCTCGAGCGCACCGCCGCGCTGGCCATGGCGCTGGCGGCCACCGGGCTGCTGGGCCGTTCGCTTGCCGGCGGCAGCGGCGGGCTGCTGGCCGGATCGGCACTGGCGCTGTCCGGAATGGGCATCGGCAACGTGATCCTGCCGCCGCTGGTCAAGCGCTACTTTCCGGACCGCCTGGGCACGCTCAGCTCGCTGTACATCACCGTGCTGCAGCTGGGCACCATCCTGCCGGCGCTGCTGGCGGTGCCGGTGGCGCAGGCCGCCGGCTGGCGGGTATCGATGGGCGCATGGGCGCTGCTCGCGCTGGCGGCCGCCCTGCCATGGCTGGCGGTGCTGGGCCGGGCGCCATCGGGCGCATCAGGCGGCGCCGCGCCCGAACTGGGGGCCGCCACGGCGCGCGGCCGGGTGTGGACCACCACGCTGGGCTGGGGCATGGCGCTGATGTTCGGCATGACCTCGCTGGTGACCTACGCGCTGTTCACCTGGCTGCCGGCGCTGCTTGTGGAAGCTGGCGCCACGGCGGCCTTCGGTGGCGCGATGCTGGCGCTGTTCTCGGCGCTGGGGCTGCTCGGCGCACTGGTGCTGCCGGCGGTGGCCGCGCGGATGCGCAATCCGCTGCCGATCGCGCTGACGTGCGCCGGGTGCCACCTGGCCGGCTTCGCCGGGCTGTACTGGGCGCCACTGGCGGCACCGGTGCTGTGGGTGGCGCTGCTGGGGCTGGGTCCGAGTACCTTTCCGCTCTCGCTGACCCTGGTGAACCTGCGTACGCGCACGCCGGCCGGATCAGCCGCGCTGTCCGGCTTCATGCAGGGGCTGGGCTACGCGCTCAGCTGCCTCGGTCCGCTGCTGTTCGGCTGGCTGCACGCGCGCACGGAGGGCTGGGGCGCCTCGTTCGCGTTCCTGGCCACGTGCGTCGGCGTGATGCTCGCCGGCGCCTGGCTGGCCTGCCGCCCGGGACTGCTCGAAGACCGCTGGTAACCGCAGCCGGCGGGGCGACGCCCGCCGCC
>JBQGEI010000165.1:0-11531 GCA_052039535.1 Pseudoxanthomonas sp. | reverse complement strand
CGCGTGGAAAGGCACTGGATACCATCGCGCGGGCGCCCGTGCCCCTGCGGGAAGTGGGCATGACCTCCGGCCCATCCTTGCCTTCCTTGCCCTGCAAAAAAAGAAGCCCGCCGGAGTCCGGCGGGCCAAGGTACAGCAGGGAGGTATGACGGGTAGGACGGAGGTCAGAAGCGGTAGCTCGCGCCCACCAGCCAGGTGCGGCCCCACTCGACGGTTTCCAGCGGACGATCCTTGCTGCCGGCGTAGGTGTGGTAGCGCGAGTTGTTGAGGTTGCTGCCCTGCAGGTACAGGCTCAGGCCGCGCATCGGGCTGCCTTCGGCGAAGGTGTAGGCCACCTGGGCGTCGATGACATCCTCGCCCTCGACGTAACGCAGGGTCCGGTTGCCGTTGAAGTTGCCGATCTCGCCGATGAAGTCCGAGCGCTTGCGCTGGTTGACGCGCACCTCGAAACCGCTGTTCTCGTAGTAGGCGGTGAAGTTGTACACGCGCTTGGACAGGCCCGGCAGCATGATCGGGTCAGTGCCCACGCTCGAGGCGCTCTCCGGATCCAGGATCTGGATGTCGCTGTCGTTGAAGCTGGCGCTGGCGACCACGCCGAACCCGCGCAGGGCGTCGGTGAACAGGTCCAACGGCAGCGACGCGGTCAGTTCGGCGCCGCGCAGGCTACCGCCCTGGCCGTTGAACGGCGCGCTGTAGTTGCCGGTTACCTGCACCGGGATGTCGATGGTGTCGCCATTGACGTCCAGCCAGGCCTCGACCTGGTTGCTGAAGTCGTAGCCGTCGCGGGTCTGGGTGTAGATGTAGCTCTTCAGGTCCTTGTAGAAGACCGCGGCGGCCACGTAGGCACGGTTGCCGAAGTACTTCTCCCAGGACACGTCCACCGCGTTGGCCACCCACGGGTCGAGGTTCGGATTGCCACCGCTGGCGCCCGGCCGGCCGGTACTGGTGTCCACGCCGAATTCCATCGCCGCGCGCAGCTGGTCCACGCGCGGACGCGCGACCTGGCGGGCCATGGCGAAGCGCAGGGTGTTCTCCGCCGGCAGCTCGAAGGACAGGTTCATGCTCGGCAGGAAGTCGGTATAGCTCTTGCCGTCGCGGATCGGGATCACCTGGCTGCCCACCGGCTGCGAACCATCCCAGTAACTGGAGCTGGAGGACTGGTCGACGCGCTGGGCCTGCACGCCGATGTTGCCACGCATGGGCACCGAGCCGACCATCGTGTCGATGTTGGCGCGGAACCAGGAGGTGGTGATCTCCTCTTCCACCGTCCACTGCTTGGGCACCAGGTAGGACTCGGCGGTGGTCGGGTTGAACTCCATGTAGCGGGCGACCGCGGCCGGCACGTTCCAGGCGGGGATCACGCCGGCGCCGGCGAAGCCCAGGTCGACCGGCGCGTACTGCAGGTCGGCGGCGATGCTCGACTCGCCCTGCGCGCCGAGGTTGATGTTGCCTTCGGCCTGGGTCTTGTTCTTCTCGCGGTCTGCGAAGTTGACGCCCACGTCGATGTCCGCCAGCCAACCGCTCATGCTCTCCGGCGCGTTGATGCTGGCCGACAGGCGGAAGCCGCGCAGCTCGTCGTCCACGTGAGGCACCTTGCCGTAGCCGGAACCGTAGATGGTGTTGGCGAGGTACAGGTCGGCCGGATTGGAGTAGTCCAGTCCCGGGGTCATCTGCGGGAAGCCCCTGCGCGAGAAGTCCAGGGTGACCGAATCCAGCTGCGGTGCCGGCAGGCGCTGGAGGTTGTTCTCGAGGTTGGTCTCGTCGCGCTCGGCCTTGGACCAGCTGACGTCGGCCTCGATGCGGAAGCGGTCGAACGACAGTTCGTTCTTCCAGCCGAACGCCTTGATGTTGTCCTCGCGATGGTTGTACATGCCGCGGACCAGCGGATAGACGTTGCGCGCGACGCCGCCGGTGAAGCTGCCGTTGCCGTTCACCTGCGCATCGTCGACGTCCAGGCGGCCATAGCCGCCGTTGTAGTCGCCCAGGTGGATCTCCAGCTGGTTGGCGGTGTCGTACTCCTCGGCCTCGGTGTAGAAGGCGTCGAGCGTGCTGGTCCAGGTGTTGTTCGGGCGGTACTGCACGGTGCCCATCACGCCATCACGCTTGGCGTTGCCGGTGCGGCGCAGGGCCTTGATGCCGTCGGAG
Organism: Pseudoxanthomonas sp.; assembly: GCA_052039535.1. Classification (GTDB taxonomy): domain Bacteria; phylum Pseudomonadota; class Gammaproteobacteria; order Xanthomonadales; family Xanthomonadaceae; genus Pseudoxanthomonas. Next base: position 9,386 of record JBQGEI010000165.1, on the reverse strand, counting down.
TACCACGTGCCCGGCTCCACGCCCGGACGCCAGCCATCACCGACCTGCTGCCACGGTTCGTACAGGCCGACCTGGTTCTCCTGCTTGGACATGTCCGAGTGCGAATAGCCCAGGGCGATGCCGAGGGTCCCATCGGCGAACTTGTCGACGAAGCTGACGTTGAGGCGGTTGCCATACGGGTCCACGCCCGCGGCCTCGCCCAGCGAGTTCTTCTGGTAGCGGCCGCTGATGGAGATCACGCGGTCGCCGAAGCTCAGCGGGCGCACGGTCTGCATGTCGATGGTGCCAGACAGGCCCTGGCCCACCAGGCCCGAATCAGGCGTCTTGTATACGGTGACGCCGCTGATCAGCTCGGATGGATACTGGTCGAATTCCACCGACCGGTTGTCGCCGGTGCTGACCATCTCGCGGCCATTGAGCAGCGTGGTCGCGAAATCCGGCGACAGACCCCGAACGCTGATGACCTGTGCCCGACCAGCGACGCGCTGCGCCGCCAGGCCCGGCAGTCGTGCGATCGACTCGGCGATGCTGACGTCGGGAAGCTTGCCGATGTCCTCGGCCGAGACAGCTTCGACGATGGAGGAGGAATCGCGCTTGACCGAGATCGCGCTCTCGATGCCGCGGCGGATGCCGGTGACGACCACGGTGTCCAGGTTGGTGGCCTGGTTCTGGCTTTCGCCGCCCTCGGCGGCTGCGTTCTGGGCATTGGCGCCGGTGGCGGCCAACGCGATGGCGGTCGCCAGCGAAACGCTCAGCAGGTTGCGCTTGTGATGCAACATGTTCCCCTCTCCAAGGAAGTTTTCGATGCGGTGCCGGGTGCGTCGCCGCTGCAATCGCCCGGCTCTCTGGCGCGACGGAAACCTCCCCGTTGCGTGCGGCAATGTTAGTAGCCGGTCACGCTCGCGAGGCCGTTGTGCATACGTATTCATGGCGGTTTCCCGCGCGTTTTTCCGCTTCAGGCGGTTATCGCAAACCGGTCTGCATGCGAATGGCACCACGACAGCGCTGGACATGCGTGTGCCGTTTTACGCCACCCACGGGCCATCGCCTGGGCGGATGTGGGGAACTGTCTGAAATTCACCGGAAAGTAGCTTGGACGCTGGCGCAAGTATCCAGAGATGCAGGTTATCGGCGCCTGCACGCGTGATACCGCTAACTTAATCACCAGTCCTGCGTGCAAAATGTCCGGGCGATCGTTTGCGTCGCAATCAGGCGCTATATGTCCCCGGCTTACCCATGGGCGGCTCTAACGGCTCGCGGGCTCCTGCTGCATCGCGTCGACCGCGGCACGGCCAGCGGCATCGAGGAGCAGCTCGAGCTCCGATCCCGGTGCCAGCCCGCGCAACCCGGCGATGCTCGGCAGTTCCCATGCCTGGGCGATGCCACGGCCGATGCGCATGCCCCATCGCTGGAGCAGCTCACCGGCCAGACGCGCGTCGGGCGCCTCGCACTGCAGCCGCACGCATGCATCGCCCAGCGCCTGCACCACCAGGATCGACCCAAGGCCCTGCAGGAGCGAGAGCATCTGTGCGGCAAACACGGCATCCGGGCCGCGCCCGGCGGCCATGCGCGCGGCCAGTCCGGCAGCGAGCTCGGTATGTTCCCAGACCCGCTCGGGCAGGCATCCGGTCGCGCCGCCGTCCACCCGCATCACCGGCTGCATCAACGCAACCGATACCAGCTGGCGCAGGCCGTCGGTGCCTACCAGCGCGACCGCCCTGTCCATGCTTTCCACCGTGGTCGCATGGACCCGGTACATCGGGCTGTTGGCCACGCGCAGCAGGTTGGTCGCCAGCGCCGGATCCCGTCCGATCACCTCGGCGATCTGTCGTCCCGAGGCGCGGTCGTCGTTGAGCATCCCCAGCAGCTGCGGAAGCAGCTGCGGTCGCCTGGGCAGGCGGACCGGCTCCTGCACCATGCGCAGGAGGGCTGCCTCCACGTCCGGCAACAGCCGCGCGTATTGCGGTGCAGGCAGGGCATGCGTGGGCAGCGCGAACGCCGCCAGGCGCTCGGTCCAGTGCATGCCGGCTGCTTCGGAATCGCGCGGCGGAATCCCGTCGGCCGCCGCGGCGTGTTCGGGCGGGAACGCGGGGCGCGCAGGCGCGGCATGGCTGTGGCCACGCCGGAACAGCCAGCTGATCAGGCCCATCTCCGCCCTCCTTCCCCGTGCCACGCCCGGTGCGGGCGCCAAGCGCGCGATGGTAACGAATGCCGCAGCGCAGCGGTCAGTGCTGGTGCGGGCCGTGCCCGGTGCGGGGGTGGGACAGCGCGTGATCCAGCGCCGCGCAGACCGCGACCACCTGGGCCTGGTTGCACTGCCGCGTGTCCGCCCGGGGGCTGTCGGGGTACACCTCGGTGGTGGTCACGTAAGGAGCGCCGGTAATGCCTGCGCAAAGCCCCAGATCCGCCACTGGATAGGCAATGACCCCCGGCGCCAGGACCGGCGACCCGATGATCCGCCCATCTCCGTCCGCGGGGGCGATGTGGGTCACCGTAGCCACCGCTTCGATCACCGCCTGCTGGAACGCCAGCATGGGGCGCTCGCTGTCGGCGACCAGATAGAAGCCGTCGGGAACATGTCCTGCCTCGAACGGCTTTCCGTCGCGTGCGGCCAGCGCGGGCCGGAACTCGGTCTCGTCCGAATCGGTGGTCTCGTGGAGGTCTACGTGGAGCAGGAACTGCCCGCGCAGCGGAGCGGTCAGCCGCATCAGCGCGGCGGATTCGATCGCGGGGCTCTGCTGCCGGAACGAACGGTTGGGATCCACCGCGTCCGGGTTCCAGCGCTGCAGGCGCTCGTAAGCCCACGGGCTCACGCAGGGCACCACCATCAGGTTGACCCGGCCGGCATAGCTGGCCGCGTGCTCCCGGGCGAACAGCAGGGCTCCCTGGACGCCACTGGTCTCGTAACCGTGCACGCCGCCGGTCACCAGCGCTACGGGCAGCCCGGGGATCCATTGGCGACTGCGCAGGGCCAGCAGCGGGAAGTTCCCCTCTGCATGTTCCAGCACGCCGTAACGCTCCACCTCCCATGCACCGTCCATCGCCATGACCGGCCCTACCACTTCGTCGCCGTGGCTGCGAACGCGCCGCCGCGACGCGCGCCAACGCGCCTTTTCGGCGGTGCCCCACGGCACGCCTGGCGTTCCGATCTGGTCAATCTGTCCGTTCATGGTCGGCACGTCCTCGGAAAGAGGCGGGCATGCTAGCAGCGCAGGCACGGCGCCCAAGCGAGGCTGGACAGATGGAATGCTGCGTTTTGCCCGCCGTTGGCGGCAATTCCGCAGTCGTTCGGCACGTAACAGCGGGATCAGGTATACTCCCCGGGCATTCCGGCAGTTCCTCTTCCGCGCGTTGCCGCGCGCTCCATGCTTCCGGACCACGGCGCGCCACAGCGCACGTCACGGAGGCCGTTCAAGGTCGACGCCATCTTCGTTCCGGCACCCCCAGCACACCGCCATCGCGGTGTGGATACCGCGCCATTTGCCTTCCCGCCCGCCGGGCCGGGAGGGCGGAACTGAGCGCGCACCAGGCCAGCGATGTGGATTGCCGCCGATGCGACGCGGTGTGCTGCCGCTTGCCGGTGCTGCTGCAGCCGGGCGACCGGGTGCCGCACCGCTACGTCGACATCGACCGGCACGGCATGGAGACGATGGCCAAGGACGAGGACGGCTGGTGTGCCGCGATCGATCCGGTGCGCCTGCGCTGCTCGATCTACGCCGATCGCCCTGCCATCTGTCGCCAGTTCGCGATGGGCGGCGGTGATTGTCTCGACATACGTGCCCGCTATCGCCAGCAGCGACAGCTCGGCATTCCGCTCACCCTCGACTGACCAAGGAGACGCACATGGCCGTCAGCAAGAACGCCCGCACGTCCACCAAGGGCCGCAAGCTCGCCGACACCGGCAAGTCTGGCGGAATCATCACCCGTGAGCGCATCGCTCGCGACCTTGAAGCCTTCCGCAAGGCCGGGGGGCGCATCGAAGTGCTCGGCAACACGCCCGTCCTGACCCGCGTCCAGGAACCGGAGCCGGCCGCGGCCGCGCCGGTGAAGAAGAAGAAGGCGGCCTGAGCCGACGGCGGCCGCCCTACACGGGCGGCCAGGGCGGTGCGGCCGGATGACCCTTCGGGGGGTACATCGCCGGCCGCGCCTGCCCGCGCCGGGACCTGACGCCCTGTCCTCGCGGCTTCGCCGCGTGGCTGCCTGGACGCCACAGGCCCTGAAACGTGCGCCGGCACGTGCCGCAGGACGCGGCAATCCGGCTCCGCTCACTAGACGAAGCGTTGCAGACAGGCCGGACGGCGACTGCACGGCATAATCGTGCGCCCGCCGACGGAGCCCCGCCTTGCCTGACCTCGACCTGCGAGCGGCAATCCACCTGCTCCTGCATGTGCTGGCCCCGCTGGCGGCGGCCCGCGCGTTCTGGCCGTCGCGATGGCGCATCGCTGCGGCCTGGATGCTGGCCGGTTGGGCGATCGACATCGACCATCTCCTGGCCGATCCGGTGTATGCACCGGGGCGCTGCAGCATCGGCTTCCACCCGCTGCACACCTGGCCGGCGATGACGGCCTACGCGGCCCTCATGGTGCCGCGTCGTACGCGCTGGCTGGGAACAGGCCTGGTCATCCATGTCGCGCTTGATGCGCTGGATTGCGTGCTCATGGCCTGCTCCCGCGACTGAGGCGGGCACGGCCAGCTGGCCGCACCCGTCCCCGTTGGACTCAGTCCGCGACGCGGCCGGACTGGCGCTCTTCTTCGGTGGCTTCACGCACGTCGGTGATGCGCACGTCGAAATGCAGCGTCTTTCCGGCGAGCGGATGGTTGCCATCGATGCGCACCTGGCGCTCGTCGGCCGCCACCACCGTCACCAGCACCGGCCCCTGGCCACCATCGGCCTGGAACTGCATGCCCGGCTCGATCGTATCGATGCCGCCGAAGGCCTCGCGCGGTACGTCCTGGACCAGTCCATCGACCCTTTCGCCATAGCCGTCGGCCGGCGCGACGTCCACGGTGAGCGAGTCGCCGGCACGCCGGCCGTCCAAGGCGCGCTCCAGCCCGGGAACGATGTTGCCGGCGCCATGGAAATAGCTGAGCGGCTGGCTGTCCGGCGAGCGGTCGATCACCTGGCCGGCGTCGTCGGTAAGGATGTAATGGAACGTGGCCACGCGGGCGGCAGCGATCTCCATGGATGGTCTCCCTGGCTAGTAGAAAAAGGGGATGGATCGAGAGGCCGCGAAGCACCGGTGGACACACGGGACCTCGGGTGCGGACCACCTTAGCGGCTGCGCCAGGCGCATGCAAACCGGCGCAGCGCTTGCGTTCAGCGCGACAGCAGCTGCTCCATGTCCGCATCCTTGTCCTGCCACAGGCCGTTCATCCACTGCTGGAAGCGCGCGCGGAACGCCCGGTCCTCCTGGTAGTTGCCCCCGACCAGCGCGGCGGGGATCGGGCGCTGGCGGATCCGCACATGCACCGGCCCGACCCGGTTGGCGATGAGGTCCATCATCGACGGACGGCCGTCCGGGTAGGCGATGGTCACGTCCAGGATCGACTGCAGGCCCTGCCCCATCGCGTCCACCACGAAGGCCACGCCGCCGGACTTGGGCTTCAGCAGATGCCTGTAGGGCGAACCCTGCTGCGCATGCTTGGCCGTCGTGAACCGGGTGCCCTCCACGAAGTTCATCACCGACACGGGAATGTCGCGGAACTTGGCGCAGGCCTGCCGCGTGGTCTCGATGTCGCGGCGGCCCAGTTCGGGGTTCTTCGCGATCTGGCGCCGGCTGTAGCGGCCCATGAACGGGAAGTCCAGCGCCCACCAGGCCAGCCCCAGCACCGGCACCCAGAACAGCGAGCGCTTGAGGAAGAACCGCAGCAGCGGAATGCGGCGGTTGAACACCTTCTGCAGCACCAGGATGTCCACCCAGCTCTGGTGATTGGCCAGGACCAGGTAATGGCCGTCGCGTTGCAGGTCGGCCAGGCCCTCCACCTCGAACCGCGTCCGGGTGAAGGTGGCGATCATCCACGTATTGACCGCGATCCAGCTTTCCGCCAATCCGGTCAGCACCGGGTTGCACGCCCGCCGTACTGGCCGGAACGGCAGCAGCGCCTTGATCACGCCGGCGGCCAGCAGCGGCAGCGCATGGACGAGGGTATTGGCGACGATGAGCGGGAGGATCAGCAGGATGCGCAACAACAGCATGGTGGCACCGGTAGCAACGCGATGAACGGCGGCGAAGGGTAGCAAATCCCGCCTTCGGCCCGACGCGGCTTCCTCCACGCGGGAGCTCCGGGACGGGCTTCTGGAGTGGAGCCCCCAGGGCGCGACCCTGCTGGCGCGGTGCCCGATCTGCTCCGCACGGCACGGGGCCACCTCTTCCAGCCGCGCGCGATGTGGGAAAAATCCTACGCGAGGCAGTGGCAAATCCCGATGGCCGCCGGCCTGCCTCAAGCGCATCCTTTACCGATCCCCACGGCGGAGCACACCCCGGCCCCGCCCGTTTCGTACCGGCCTCCCCCGCGTCCTTGCCGGTACACCACGGCCGCCCCCCCGGGCGGCCGTTCTTTTCTTCGCCGCGGGTCCGGGCCGGGCACCCGGCCTGGTGGTGAAGCTGCAGGCCCGCGTGCTCCGGCATGGAGGTGCGGTGGCGGATCCAGTGGCGGCTTCAGGGCGACGGCGGCGGTTTTCGCCACGCGCCGCAGCCGGCGCTCAGGACTGGCTGCCGCCCAGCGAATCGATCAGCTGCTGCACCCGGAACGGCTTGCCCAGGTACACAACGGACTCGGGCAGGGCCGGGAGCTGGGCGCTTGCATAACCGGACACCAGCACGGTGCGGCAGCCGGGCCGCGCGGCCTGCGCCGCCTGCGCGACCTCCACCCCGCTCATGCCGCCGGGCATGCTGATGTCGCTGACGACGAAGTCGAAACCGCCCTCCTCCTCCAGCAATCTCCGCGCGTGATGGCCATCATGCGCCTCCACCACGTCGAACCCGGCCTCTTCCAGGGCCATGGTGGTGACCGTGCGCAGCAGGACATCGTCCTCGACGTACAGCAGCTTACGCATCGTCGGCCGCCGGACGCGGGATGGCCATGGTCACGCGGGTGCCCTTGCCGCGGGCGGAGTCGATGAAGGCAAATCCCCCGGACTGGCTGGCGAAGCCGAACACCTGACTCAGGCCCAGGCCGCTTCCGCAGCCGACGTCCTTGGTGGTGAAGAATGGTTCCATGGCACGAAGGCGCACGTGTTCCTCCATTCCCGGGCCGTCGTCGGCCACGGATACATACAGGTAGTCACGATCGGCGACCGCTTCGGGATGGAGAAGCGGATCGGGTCGCGTCAGGCGGGTCGAGATCGTGATGGTGCCAGGCGCCTGCATCGCATCGCGCGCGTTGGCGACCAGGTTCACCAGCGCCGCCTCCAGCTGTTCGGCGTCCACCATCACCCTGGCATCCGCGTCGGCCAGGTCCGGTGTGCACTGGGTGATGGGGCCGGCGGCCCGGCGATAGAGATCCATCGCGCCGGCGACCAGCGCATTGACATCGTGCAGGGCCGGCTCCAGCTTCTGGCCGCGAGCGAAGGCCAGCATCTGCTGGGTCAGGCGCGCCCCGCGGCCGGCCGCCTCGCGCGCGGCATTGATCAGCACCTCGCGGCGGGGCCCTTCGGCGCGCGAAAGCTGGTCCAGGCTGGCCATGACCACCGCCAGCAGGTTGTTGAAATCGTGGGCGATACCCAGGGTGAGCTGCCCGATGGCCGCGATCTTCTGCGCCTGCGCCAGGGCCTGTTCGGCCTCCTTGCGATGCTCGGCTGCCAGGTAGCGCTCGGTGATGTCGCGGGTGATCTTCGCGAAACCTACCAGCTCGCCGTCGTGGAAGATCGCGTCGATCACGATGTTGGCGCGGAAGCGACTGCCGTCCTTGCGCACCCGCCAGCCTTCGGTCTCGTAACGCCCGTCACGCGCGGCGATCGCCAGGCTCTGGTCCGGCAACCCGCGCTCCACGTCCTCCGGAGGATAGAAACGGGAGAAGTGGCGGCCGATCACCTCGCTGTCGGTGTACCCCTTGATGCGCTGCCCGCCGGTGTTCCAGCTGAGGATGTTGCCGCTGGCGTCGAGCATGTAGATCGCGTAATCGGTAACCCCCTGCAACAGCACGTGGTCGCCCTCGAATGCAAACTGGGGCGCGCTGGCGGTGGTGATCACGGGTGCGTGGACTTCCAAATCTGTTCCCCCTGTTCCGGGCCGCTGGCGGCTGCGGACGCTGGAGGATGCCACCGGCATCCCGGTTGTACCAGCGATCCGCGACACCGCGCACATAAATGACGCGGCTTTGACATCAATGAATAGCTCAATCGGACTCCGCCCAGCGGGCCAGGTTCTGGCGGATGCGGTCGATTCCCGCCCAGGGATCGCTGCGGCGGCGCCGCAGCCTTTCCGGCACGTTCTCCAGGGTGAACACGTCGGCGCGCTCAAGCTTGGCCAACTCGTTCCAGCGGATTGGCATGGCGACCGGCGCCCCTGGGCGGGCGCGCAGCGAGTAGGACGCCACCGCGGTGGCTCCCCGGCCGTTGCGCAGGTAGTCCACGAAGATGCGGCCGCTCCGCAGACGCTTGGTGGCGGTGGCGAGGAAACGGTCCGGTTCGGCGCGTGAGAGGGCGTCGGCGAAGCCATGGGCAAAGCGTTTGGTGAGCTCCCAGTCGCAGCCGGGCGACAGCGGAACCACCACGTGCAGGCCCTTGCCGCCGGTCACCCGCAAGAAGGATTCCAGCTCGAGTTCCTCGAGTCGGCGGCGCACGTCCACGGCAGCCCGCTTGACCTCCGAGAACGGAACGTCCGGCCCGGGATCGAGGTCGAACACCACGCGGTCGGCGCGATCGGGAGTCCGGGCGTGCGAGCCCCAGGGATGGAACTCCAGTGCGTTGAACTGCACCAGCTCCATCAGCGACGCGGCGTCCTGCACCACCAGGTAATGCGCGTTGACGCCGCTCTCCTCCTTGAGCTTCACCGAGGAGACGCGCTCCAGTCCCGCAGTGTGGTGCTTCTGGAAGAAACAGGGCTTGGCGGTCCCGGAAGGGCAGCGGATCACCGACAGCGGGCGCCCGATGATCTCGGGCAGCAAGTAGTCCATCACCGCCGCGTAGTAGTTCCAGACATCCTGCTTGGTCGCGCCGGTGTCCGGGAACAGCTTCTTGGTCGGGCTCGACAGGGTCGGCCAGCCCTCCCGCGCATTGCGGCCGGAGGCGGCTACCTTCGCCGCTCCTGCTGCGGCCTTCGTTGCCTTCGTTGCCTTCGTTGCCTTGGTGGCCTTCGTTGCCTTCGTTGCCTTGCTGGCCTTGGCGGTCTTGGCGGCCTTGGCGGTCTTGGCGGTCTTCACGAGCGTTGTGGGCTCTTCGGATG
>JBQGEI010000164.1:0-14285 GCA_052039535.1 Pseudoxanthomonas sp. | reverse complement strand
CCGCAAGCGGGTGGGCGAGGAGGCCCACCTGACCCTGGACGTGCTGCGCTACCAGGCCCATGGCCAGGAGCACCTCGGCGCCGCCAGCGCCTACCTGGCCGCGCTGGAGGAAGGCGCGCAGGTGCCGGTGTACATCGAGCCGAACGAGCGCTTCCGGGTCCCGGCCGACGCCAGCCGCGACGTCATCATGATCGGCCCGGGCACCGGCATCGCCCCGTTCCGCGGCTTCGTCCAGGAGCGCGCCGAGACCGGCGCGTCGGGGCGCAACTGGCTGTTCTTCGGCGCCCAGCACTTCAACACCGGCTTCCTTTACCAGGTCGAGTGGCAGGAGGCCCTGCAGCGCAAGGAATTGCACCGCCTCGACCTGGCCTTCTCCCGCGACCAGGCGCGCAAGGTCTACGTGCAGGACCGCCTGCGCGAGCAGGGCCGCGACCTGTACGACTGGCTGCAGTCCGGCGCCCACCTCTACGTCTGCGGCTCGATCGCCATGGGCAAGGACGTGCACGCGGCCCTGCTGGACGTGGTGGCCGCCCATGCCGGCGGCGATGCCGACGCGGCCGCCGAATACATCACCTCGCTGCAGGCCCAGGGCCGTTACGCCCGCGACGTCTACTGACCTCACGCCACCTGCCCGCCCCGCCTCCCGCATCCAGACCCGAACCGGTACCCATGAGCCATCCCTCCGTCGAAGACATCAAGACCAGCAGCCGTGGCCTGCGCGGCACCCTGCTGGAGGGGCTGGCCGACCCGGTCACCGGCTCGCTGTCGTTCGAGGACCAGCGCCTGGTCAAGTTCCACGGCAGCTACCAGCAGGACGACCGCGACATCCGCGACGAGCGCCGCCGCCAGAAGCTCGAGCCGGCCCACCAGTTCATGATCCGCATCCGTGCGCCGGGCGGCGTGTTCACCCCGCAGCAGTGGCTGAAGCTGGACGCGATCGCCACCACCTTCGCCAACCACTCGCTGCGCATCACCACCCGCCAGACCTTCCAGTTCCACGGCATCATCAAGCGCGAACTGAAGGCCACGATGCAGGCCATCCAGGCCGCGGCGCTGGACACCGTCTCCGCCTGCGGCGACGTCAACCGCAACGTGCTCGGCTGCAGCAACCCGCTGCAGTCGCGGCTGCATGCGCAGGTGCACGACTGGGCGCAGCGGTTGTCGCTGGAATTCCTGCCGAAGACCCGGGCCTATTACGAGATCTGGCTGGACCAGGAGAAGCTGGCCGACAGCGGCGCCGAGGAGGATCCGCTGTACGGCACCGCCTACCTGCCGCGCAAGTTCAAGATGGCCGTTGCGGTACCGCCCATCAACGACGTGGACGTGTTCGCCAACGATTTCGGCCTGATCGCCGTGGACGACGGCGCCGGCGGACTGGCGGGCTTCAACGTGAGCATCGGCGGCGGCATGGGCGCCAGCCACGGCGATGCCAAGACCTATCCGCGGCTGGGCAACGTGATCGGCTTCGCCACCCCGGAGCAGGTGCTGGACATCGCCCGTGCCGCGCTGGTGGTGCAGCGCGACCTGGGCGACCGGGTCGAGCGCAAGCACGCGCGCTTCAAGTACACCATCGACGACCACGGGCTGGATGCGATCGTGGCGCGCATGCAGGAGGTGGCCGGGTTCGCGCTGCAGCCGGCGCGCCCGTTCCACTTCGAGCACAACGGCGACCGCTACGGCTGGGTCGAGGGCGAGGACGGACGCTGGCACCTGACCCTCTCCATCCCCTCCGGCCGCATCGCCGACCGGCCGGACGCGCCGCACCTGACAGGGCTGCGCGAGATCGCCAACGTGCACCGCGGCCAGTTCCGCGTCACCGCCAACCAGAACCTGGTGATCGCCGACGTGCCGGCCGGCGAGCGCGAGCGCATCGAGGCGCTGGTGCGCAACCACGGCCTGGATGCGGAGAACCGCGCCCCCACCGCGCTGGCGCGCACCGCCATGGCCTGCGTCGCGCTGCCGACCTGCGCCCTGGCCATGGCCGAAGCCGAGCGCTACCTGCCCGACTTCGCCGCCCGCCTGCAGCCGCTGCTGGAACAGCACGGGCTGGCCGCAACGCCGATCCTGCTGCGCATCTCCGGCTGCCCCAATGGCTGCTCGCGCCCGTACCTGGGCGAGATCGCCCTGGTGGGCAAGGCGCCGGGCCGCTACAACCTGATGCTCGGCGCCGACCACCGCGGCCAGCGGCTCAACACGCTGTACCGCGAGAACATCACCGAGGCGCAGATCATCGAAGCGCTGGAACCGCTGCTGGCCCGGTACGGTGCCGAGCGCACGCCGGGCGAAGGCTTCGGCGACTTCCTGCACCGGGCCGGCCTCGTGACCCTGCCGGCCTACCCCACGCACGTGCAGGTCCTGCAGCCCCCGGCGCGCACGCCGGCGGCCGCCGAACCGGCCGCCATCGCCTGAATCCGCCGCATCCGTATCCGGAGCGCACCCCATGAGCCTGACCGCAGCCACCTCCCACGAAGCCGCCAACAGCCCCGACGCCGCGCCGGCGCTGGACCTGGACGCCCTCAACCCGCAACTGGAGGCGATGGATGCCCAGGCCCGGGTGGCGTGGGCGCTGGAGCATGGCCCGTCGACCCACGTGCTGTCCTCCAGCTTCGGGGCGCAGGCGGCGGTCGCGCTGCACCTGCTCACCTCGCAGAAGCCCGACATCCCGGTGGTGCTGGTCGACACCGGCTACCTGTTCCCGGAAACCTACCGCTTCGCCGACGAGCTGGCCGAGCGCCTCAACCTCAACCTGCAGGTCTACCGCCCGCTGGTCAGCCGCGCCTGGATGGAGGCGCGCCACGGCCGGCTGTGGGAACAGGGCGTGGTCGGCCTGGACAACTACAACCAGCTGCGCAAGGTCGAGCCGATGCGCCGTGCGCTGGACGAACTGCGGGCCGGCACCTGGTTCACCGGCCTGCGCCGCAGCCAGTCGGCCAGCCGCGCCGGCACGCCGGTGCTGCAGCTGCGCGGCGGGCGCCTGAAGGTCAGCCCCATCGCCGACTGGTCCGACCGCGACGTGTGGCAGTACCTGAAGAAGCACGACCTGCCCTACCACCCGCTGTGGCACGAAGGCTACGTGTCAATCGGCGACTTCCACACCACCCAGCGCTGGGAGCCGGGCATGAAGGACGAGGACACCCGCTTCTTCGGGCTCAAGCGCGAGTGCGGCATCCACGAGGACATCTGAGCGCCGCGCCGGCACGACACCGGCGCGGAGCGCAGGTCCGCGGGCTCAGCGGTACTGCTTCTCCTCGACGAACTGCGACCCGGCCAGGCGGTTGATCTCGTTCTTGAAGCCGACCCGCTCACCATTGCGGGCGGCCACCGCGCGCGCCAGTTCGATGAACTCCGCACCGAAGTCCTGCGCCGCCTCTTTCGCGCGCAGGGCGTCCTGCACGTCCCACATGCGCTCGTTGACCTGGCGCAGGCTCGCCTTCAACTCCGCCAGCGCCGGCGAGGCGGCCGCCAGCGGTTCCCACAGCGGCAGCAGCCCCTGCAGTTCCACCCGCACGTTGTCCCGCTTGTCCCCGGCAGTGATCCGCTCGGCCTTGATCTCGAGGATGGTGATCTTGTCGGCGAGTTCGCCGATCGAAACGGGGACCATGATGCTGTTCATGCCGGCGTCGCTGGGGCAGTGGCGAGGCAGCGAAGTCTACCGGACCCCTCGCGCGGGAGACCGTGGCGGCCACCGTGCGCGTCCGGTGGGCCACACCGGTGCCCGCGCTGCGCCGGCTCAGCTGGTGATGGTCTGGGTCAGCGCTTCCCAGGTGGGCGGCTGCGGCCAGTCGGCCTCCTGGTTTCCGTCCAGCACCCGCCGCAGGTCGCGCTTGTCGATCTGCGGCGCCAGCACGTGCACCAGCTCCAGGGCGTAGTCGCGCAGCACCCGCTCGCGCGGCAGCACCGCCCAGGCGATGCACTGGCTGATCTCCGGTGGCGCCGGCCAGCCACGCAGGTCGGTGTCGCCGGTGCTGACGGCCATCTCCGCCAGCACGCCAACCCCCAGGCCGGCACGCACGTAGGTCTTGATCAGGTCCGCGTCCAGCGCGGTCAGGGCCAGGTCCGGCTCCAGGCCCACGCCATGGAACGCGCGCTGCAGCGAGGATTCGGGCCGCACCGAGGATTCATAGCTGATCAGGGGGTGCCGGGAGAGTTCCTGGATGTCCGGCGCGCGCCCCGCGCGGTCCAGCGGGTGGCCACGCGGCACCAGCGCCAGGCGCCGCCAGCGGTACAGCGGCACCGCGACCCCGCCTTGCGGCTCGCCGCCGGCGGTGCTGACCACGGCCATGTCCGCGTCGCCCTGCGACAGCAGGTCCAGGGCCACGCCTTCGGCGGCCTGCTGCAGGTGCACGCTCACCTGCGGGAAGTCGCGCTTGATCCGCGCGATCGCCGGAGGCAGCACGAAGCGCGACTGGGTATGGGTGGTGATGATGGTGAGCTGGCCGTGGTTGTCGCGGCGCTGGTTGGCGGCATAGGCCCGGATGTTCGCGGTCTCGGCCAGGATCACCCGGGCGCGCTCGAGCACTTCGGCGCCGGCCGGGGTGATGGCCTCCAGGCTGCGGCCCTTGCGCACGAACAGCAGGAAGCCCAGCTCGTCCTCCAGCTGCTTGAGCTGCTTGGACAGGCCCGGCTGGGTGGCATGCACCCGGGCCGCGGCCAGGGTGATGTTCAGCCCGGCATCGGCGATGGCCACCAGGTAACGCAGCTGGGTGAGCGTCATGGGCGCGGGGAACCGGGGCGTGGCGGGCGTTGCCGGACTGTAGGCCAATCCGTATGCCGCACTTATAACCCGAAAGCATGAACCATGGGCGGCAAGTTATTTCCGCCTGTTATGAGGCAGGCGTACGGTCGGCTTCCCTTCCTGCGACCGTGCCGACGTGAGCCTGCCGCCTGCCGCCGTAGCGTCCTCCGCGACGACCCTGGAACTGCTCCCGGGCAGCGTCACCCTGGTGGGCGCCGGTCCCGGGGACCCCGGCCTGCTGACCCTGCACGCGCTGCGTGCGCTGGAGGCGGCAGAGGTGGTGCTGTACGACCGCCTGGTCGGCGCCGGCGTGCTGGCGCTGGCCAACCCGCAGGCGCTGCTGGTCGAGGTCGGCAAGTCGGCTGGCCGGCACAGCATGCCGCAGGACGACATCCATGCGCTGATGCTGCGGCATGCCCGTGGCGGCCTGCGCGTGGTACGGCTCAAGGGCGGCGATCCCTTCGTGTTCGGCCGTGGCGGCGAGGAGCTGGAATTCCTGCGCGCCCATGGCATCGCCTACCAGGTCGTGCCGGGCATCACCGCGGCGCTGGCCTGCGCGGCCTATGCCGGCATCCCGCTCACCCATCGCGACCACGCCCAGTCGCTGCGCCTGATGACCGCCCACTGCCGCGACTCGGTGGACACCCTGGACTGGGACGCGCTGGGCGCCGGGCACCAGACCCTGGCCGTGTACATGGGCGTAGCCGGCCTGGAGCGGCTGCAGCAGCGCCTGCTCGAGGCGGGGCGCGCGGCGTCCACCCCGTTCGCCCTGGTCGAGAACGGCTCGCGGCCGGAACAGCGCGTGGTCACCGGCACCCTGGGCGACCTGCCGCAGACTGCCCGCGAGCACGCCGTGGCGTCACCGGCCCTGCTGATCCTCGGCGAGGTGGCCGCGTTGGCCGGCCAGCTGCACTGGTTCGGCGCCGCGCCGCTGGGCCCGCTGCCGGCGGAACTGGCGCGCGCCGCCTGATCTTTCCTCCAACACCACAACGGATCCTCCATGGCCATCTACGACAGCATCCTGGACACCATCGGCCGCACTCCGGTGGTCCGCCTCCACCGCCTCGCGCCGCAGGGCGTGGAGCTCTACGTCAAGATCGAGGCGTTCAACCCGGCCGGATCGGTCAAGGACCGCCTGGCGCTGGCGATCGTGCTGGACGCCGAGGCCAAGGGCCTGCTCAAGCCCGGCGACACGATCGTCGAGGCGACCTCCGGCAACACCGGCGTGGCACTGGCGGCGGTGGCCGCCGCGCGCGGCTACAAGTTCGTCGCCACCATGGTCGAGACCTTCTCGATCGAGCGCCGCAAGCTGATCCGCGCCTACGGCGGCAAGGTGATCCTGACCCCCGCGGCCGAGCGCGGCACCGGCATGGTGCGCCGGGCCGAGGAGCTGGCGAAGAAGCACGGCTGGTTCCTCGCGCGCCAGTTCGAGAACCCGGCCAATCCCGCCTACCACCGCCAGACCACCGCCACCGAGATCCTGCGGGACTTCGCCGGCCGCCGCCTTGACCACTTCGTCAGCGGATGGGGCACCGGCGGCACCCTGACCGGCGTGGGCGAGGTGCTGCGCGTGGCCCGCCCGGAGGTCAAGATCACCGCGGCCGAGCCGGCCAACGCCTCGCTGCTGGCCGGCAACGAGTGGAAGCCGCACAAGGTCCAGGGCTGGACGCCGGACTTCGTGCCGGCGGTACTCAACCGCGAGGTGGCCGACCGCATCCTGGGCGTGAGCGACGAGGACGCGATCGCCACCGCCCGCCGGCTGGCCTCGGAGGAAGGCATCTTCGTGGGCATCTCCGCCGGCGCCACCGTGGCCGCGGCCCTGCAGGTGGCCGCCGAGGCCCCGGCTGGCTCGGTGCTGCTGGCGATGCTGCCGGACACCGGCGAGCGCTATTTCTCCACCCCGCTGTTCGAGGGCGTCAACGAAGGCTCGGACGACGAGTGGCTGGCCTCGCTGGGCTGACCGCCCATCGTGGTCCCGGCGGAAAGGGCGGCCCTGGCCGCCCTTTTCCGTTATCCGCAGCCGCCCGGCTCAGGCCTTCATCGTGCCCGTCTCGAGGAAACGCTGGTGCCAGGACAGCGCCTCGGCCAGCAGGTGCGGCGTGTGCCGGCCCTTGCTGTCGCGCATGGCGCGGTCGAAGTAGTCCTGCAGCATCGGCCGGTAATCCGGGTGCGCGCAGTGGGCGATCACCGCCCGCGCTCGC
Organism: Pseudoxanthomonas sp.; assembly: GCA_052039535.1. Lineage (GTDB taxonomy): Bacteria > Pseudomonadota > Gammaproteobacteria > Xanthomonadales > Xanthomonadaceae > Pseudoxanthomonas. The sequence goes on along the minus strand of JBQGEI010000164.1, from coordinate 7,349 downwards.
TGCTTGGGCGACAGCCCGCGCAGGTCGGCCAGGCCCTGTTCGCTGACCAGCACCGCCACGTCATGCTCGGTGTGGTCGACGTGGCTGACCATCGGCACGAAGGCCGAGATCGCGCCGTTCTTGGCGGTGCTCGGGCTCAGGAAGCAGGACATGAAGCCGTTGCGGGCGAAGTCGCCCGAGCCGCCGATGCCGTTGATGATGCTGGTGCCGGCGACGTGGGTGGAGTTGACGTTGCCGTACAGGTCGGCCTCGACCATGCCGTTCATGCCGATCACGCCCAGGCGCCGGATCAGCTCGGCGTGGTTGGAGATCTCCTGCGGCCGCAGCACGATCTTCTCGCGGTAGCGGTCGATGTTGCGGGCGAACTCCTCCACGCCCTCCGGGCTCAGCGCGAACGAGCTGGCCGAGGCCACCTCGATGGTGCCGTCGCCGATCAGCTCCAGCATGCCGTCCTGGATCACCTCGGTGAAGGCGGTCAGTCCGCGGAAGCCGGCCTCGCGCAGGCCGGCCAGCACCGCGTTGGCGACGTTGCCCACGCCGGACTGCAACGGCAGCAGGTTCGGGCCCAGGCGGCCGGCGCGGATCTCGTGGCGGAAGAACTCCACCAGGTGCCTGGCGATCGCGCGCGAGGTGTCGTCCACCGGCGCGAAGCGGCCCAGGCGGTCCGGGGCGTCGGTCTCGACCACCGCGATCACCTTGTCCAGGTCCACCTTCAGGTACGGCTCGCCGATGCGGTCGCCGGGATGGGTCAGCGGGATGGGCCGGCGCTGCGGCGGCAGCGCGGTGCCGTAGTACACGTCGTGCATGCCTTCCACGCCCCGCGGCTGGCGGTGGTTGACCTCCAGGATGACCTTATCCGCCAGGTCCAGCCAGGTCTTGTTGTTGCCTACCGAGGTGGACGGCACCAGGCGCCCGTCGGGCAGGATCGCCGCCACTTCCACGACCGCCACGTCCATCCGGCCGAGGAAGCCGAACCAGGTGTACTGGGCGACATGGCCCAGGTGGATGTCCATGTACTCGATCTCGCCGGAATTGATCCGCGCGCGCAGCTCCGGGTCGGACTGGTAGGGCAGGCGGAATTCGATGCCGCCGGCGCGGGCCAGGGCGCCATCGAGCTCCGGGGCGGTGGAGGCGCCGGTGAGGATCCGCACCGCGAACTGTTCGCCGCGGTCATGTGCGGCGGTGATGCGCCCGGCCAAGGCCAGCGGGATGGCCTTGGGATAGCCGGCGCCGGTGAACCCGCTCATGCCCACCGCCATGCCCGGCTGGATCAGCGCGGCGGCCTGCGCGGCCGTCATGCGCCTGGCGGCAAGGCCGGCGTGGGCAATTCGATCGCTCATGTGCTTCGGTCCGACTGGGGGAAACGGGATTCTAGCCGCCCGTGGCCCGGGCGCTGCCGCCACGGAGCGGTGGAATGCTTCGATCTTCGGCTAATTGCAGCCAAGGCCTGGCCATGCGCCGGGATCGACCAGGGCGCGGGGCCTGGCGTAACGGCATCGGTGATCGACGCCGTGACCTCTGGCCGGCAGCCCGCCGGGTTGGAGCGGGCCCGCGGACAGGGCTGGACGCCGGCGCTTCCCGCCTTGCGAGGCGCTCCCCGCTCCCTGGTCCGGCCCCCGGTCGGCCGGACCCGCACGGATGGTCGCTCGCCACGCGACCATCCGTGCGGCTGACTGCCGCATCCTCCGGGACGCTGCACCATGGGATCGGCGCCACGCGTGACCGGTTCACGCTTTGTGCGTCGCAACAGCCGAAGGCGTAAAATCCCCGGTCCAAACCACCCGAACGGAAACGGAGTCATAGATGGGCCTGGACCAGGTGAATGCCGGACGCAACCCGCCCGAGGAAATCAACGTCATCATCGAGATCCCGAAGGACTCCGAGCCGGTGAAGTACGAGGTGGACAAGGAAAGCGGCGCCATCTTCGTCGACCGCATCCTCTCCACCCCGATGCGCTATCCGTGCAACTACGGCTACGTGCCCGACACCCTGTGCGGCGATGGCGACCCGGCCGACGTGCTGGTGGTGCTGCCGCTGCCGCTGGTGCCCGGCTCGGTGGTGCGCTGCCGCCCGGTCGGCGTGCTGAAGATGTCCGACGAGGCCGGCAGCGACGAGAAGATCCTGGCCGTGCCGGTGGCGAAGATCTTCAGCGGCTATGCCCATGTCGAGGACATCGCCCAGGTCTCCAGCCACTGGCTCGAGCGCATCGGCCACTTCTTCGAGCACTACAAGGACCTGGAAAAGGGCAAGTGGGTCAAGGTCGAAGGCTGGGGCAACGCGGCCGAGGCCAAGCAGATCCTGCGCGAATCCATGGAGCGGGCCACCAAGGCCTGAGGTCCACGGCGGGCGCGCACCCGGTGCCGCCCGCCGCTGCCGCGCCCGGCCTTCGCCGCCGCGCCGAACCGCCAACTGGGCCACACTTCGGCACTCGACCGGGCGCCGCGGCGCGTTTGCGGCTCAATTCCTCCTGCGGTTATCCGATACCTTGGCCGCAACGCGGGCGTCCATGCGCCCGTTCCGGCCAGTAGATTCCGTGGAGGCTTTTCGTGCGCATCCTGTTCGTCGGTGACGACACCGTGTTCCCCGCTGACCTCGTGGACCTGGTCCGCGACATGGGCGATGACTGGGATGTCCAGCGCTGTGCCGATGCCGGCGCAGCGATGGCGCACGTGTCGGCGGTCGATGTGGACGTGGTCCTGGTGCCGCCGTCGCTGCCGGACCTGGCCCCGGCGACCCTGCTTGGCCAGATCCGCACGCTGCGGCCGGCCACCTCGCGCATGGCGGTGATCGAGGGCTCGGCCACGCCGCCGACCCGGATCATCGGCCTGGCACACCGGTTCCTGCCGGCGCCGCCGGCCCCGGAGCTGCTGCTGGAATCGATCGGCAGCCTGGAGGAACTGCGCGAACTGGTGGACAACCCGGTGCTGCGCGACCGCATCGGCCGGGTCGAGCAGCTGCCCTCCCCGCCGCAGCTCTACCTGCGCCTGATGCACGCCCTGGAGCACGACGAGCAGACCAGTGCGGCGGACATCGCCGGGCTTGTCGCCGGCGACCCGGCGATCGCGGCCAAGGTGCTGCAGCTGTGCAACTCGGCGTTCTTCTCCAGCGGCCGCACCATCACCGACCTGCGCGCGGCGGTGACCCGGCTGGGGATCGCCACCCTGCGCGACCTGGTGCTGGCCAGCGAGGTCTTCGCGATGCCGGCCCCGGCCGGGGTCGACCGCACGGCCCTGCAGCAGCGGGCGCTGGTCGCCTCGCGCCTGGCCAAGCGCATGCTGCCGGAGTCCAGCGCCGAACTCGGCGCCACCGCCGCGCTGCTGGCCGACATCGGCCTGCTGCTGCCCGGCGTGCGCGACGAGCGCCAGCCGGCCGCCGAGGGCGAGGACCGTCCCGGCCACACCGAGGCTGGCGCCTACCTGCTGGGCCTGTGGGGCCTGCCGATGCCGATCATCGAGGCGGTGGCGTTCCACCGCCGCCCGTCGCGCTCCAGCAGCCGCAGCTTCTGGGTCACCGGCGCCACCCACGTGGCCATGGCCCTGGCCTCCGGCGAGGAGCCGGACCACGAGTACCTGCAGCGCTGCAACGTGCTCGGCCGCCTGGAGGAATGGCGTTCGCAGGCCGACCTGATGCTGGATTCGGCGCTGGCCTGACGCGGCTCAGCGCCGCGCCAGCAGCGCCTCGGCGCGCGCGGCCAGCGGCTCCCAGGTGGCACGGGTGGCCTCGATTGCCGCCTCGTGCCTGCGCCACTTGTCCGGGTCCGGCGCGGTGAGGGTGTAGCGCGACAGCGGCAGCTGGCGGCCCAGCTCGCGGTCCCATTCCAGCCCGGCCCAGTCGCACAGCCGGCGGACCTCCGCCTGCGGGTCAGCCAGGAAGCGGTCGTGCCGGAGGCCCAGCCACTGCGCCTGCGGCAGCGCCTCCAGGTCGTCCAGCAGCACCTCCAGGGTGGCTGACCACTGCGCCGCGACCACCTCCTCCAGCGGCCGGCCGGACAAGGCCTGCCAGCCGGGGGTGAGCAGGAACGACCATGCCGGGCCGCGCCAGCCCGGCAATGCCGGATAGGTCTCGAACTGGCCCGAACGCCAGCCGTCGATCATGCTGCCAAGCACCTGGCGCGGGTCCCGGTACAGGAACACGAAGCGCGACTGCGGGAACACCGCGTCGAGGAAGGGGATGCGCAGCGCATTCTTGGGGGTCTTCTCCAGCATCCGCACCGCCTGCCCCGGCGATGGCGGGCGGCCGTCGCGGTCGCGCAGCTGGCGACCGAACCGCTCGCGCAGTGCCGCGGCCACCTCCGGCGAGGCCGCATCGGCCTGCAGGCGGTTGGAGGCCCAGTCCCGCGCCGAAGGCGACAGGCCGGGCACGCCCTCGATGAGGGCGTGGCTCTCGTCGCCCGGCGAATGCAGCCCGGGGGCACCGGCCAGGGTCTCGAACAGCAGGGTCGAGCCGGAGCGCGGCGGGCTGACGATGAACAGCGATGTCACGACCGGCTGCGCGCCTGCGCTGCCCGCCGGCACCGGGGCCCGCTCCGGGACCGCCGCCGCACCGGCGTGCATGCCGGTATCGCCATGGCGGTCGGCCTGCGCGGAGGCCGCGCCCGGGACGGCAGCCACGGCCATGTCCAGCACGTGCGAGCCCAGCGCGTGCAGCAGGCCGATCTCGTTCTTCAGCCCGATCTGACCCGCGCCCAGCTGCTGCAGTTCGGCACGCAGGCCATCCAGCAGCTGGCGATAGCGCGCCAGCCCCTCGCCGCGGTCGCCATGGGCGGCCCATAGCGCGTGCCAGCGCCGCGCGAAGCGCAGCAGCGCCTGCTGGATCGCGCCCAGGCGCGGATCCGGCACCGCCTCGCCCAGCAGGAACACGATGTGCTCGCGCAGCTCCCACGGCGACATCACCGCCGGCGCGTTCACGTTCTCCAGGTCCAGCACGGGCCGGGTCGCACCGGGGCGCGGCACCACCGGGCGCGGCCGCCAGTCCGGGCCATGCATCCCCGGTGGCCGGGCCTGCGCCAGCAGGTCCCACAGGCCCTCCCCGCCCACGGTGTCCGCCACCAGGTGGATGCGGGTGTCGTTGCCGGCGTTGAGCACGCGGTGGCGGCGCCAGGTGTCGAACACCCAGCACTCGCCGGCGGCCATGTGCACCTCGCCCTCGCCGCACTGGAAGCGGACCGACGGGGTGGTCACGATCGGCACGTGCACGCGCATGCGCTCGCGCCAGTAATAGTTGATGTCCACGTGCGCCCGTACCTCGGCCTGGCCGTTGAGGCGCATCAGGCGGGCACGGCCCCAGGTCGCCCCGAGCGCCTCCAGCGCCTGCATCAGGTACGGGCACTGCTCCAGTGCCGGGGTCGGCCGCATCGGGCCGGCGAGCGCGTCGCTGTCGGGGTCGCCATGGGTGGTGATCAGGGTCAGCGCGCTGTTGCCGTCGTCCCGATCGGTGCGCCCACGCCACCAGCGCGGATCCACCGCCGCCACCTCCTCGGCCATGGCGCGGGCGTCGAACAGGATCGGCAGCTGGAGGAAGGGGACCTGCAGTTTCATCGGAAGCGCCCGGATACGTGGAGGCGCAGTGTGGCAAACCGCGCCGCCACCGACAAAGCGCGGCGGCTCAGGCCGGGGGCGTGCGTGGCAGCCGGGCGAGGCTGAGCCCGATCAGCCGCGACACCACCAGCGCGATGTACATCACTCCGGCGAACTGGCCCAGCATCACCAGCGCGCGCGCCAGCGGCAGCACCGGCACCACGTCGCTCAGGCCCACGCCGGACAGCAGGCTGAAGCTCAGGTACAGCAGCTCCATCCAGCTGCGTTGCGGAACGGGCGAGGTCGAGATGAAGCTGCCCGGCTGGGCGATCTGGCACACCGAGAAGGCGAAGGCGAACGCCCACGCCAGCAGGGTGAAGGTGGCCCCGGCGGCGAACAGCTCGTCACGAGTGACGCGGTGGTCCTCCAGCATGTAGGCGGTGAGGCTGCCGGCGGCGTACAGGTAGAGCAGGCTTTCCATCCCCTGCCCGACCGCCAGCGCGAGCCGCGCCGGATGGCCGGGCAGCGAGGCGGCGACCAGGGACAGCAGCACCGCCGGCAGCGCCAGGCCCCAGGCCACCCAGCCCAGCGCCGGGCTGCGCTTGACCACCCACACCGCCAGCAGCAGCACCACCACGCCGAAAGCCCCGAACAGCGCGCGGCTGCCCTGGGCCTGGTCCATCGCCGGGTAGAGCAGCACGCCCAGCAGCTGCGCCGCCAGCAGCAGCGCCGACGGATGCCGGCGTCCCAGGGCCATCCAGCGCAGGACGGCGGGTGCGCGCGCGCCCATCGGGAAGTCGCCGTCCTGCCTTCAGCGGGCCTGTGTCAGCGGGCGCGGTGGGGATAACGGGCGAAGATGTCGGCCATGGCCGCGTCGATCCGGGCGGCGCGCTCGGCCGGTCCGGCGCTGCGGCTGGCACGTCCCACCGCCTCGCCGGTCCACACCATGCGGTTCTGGCGCACGTCCACCAGGTCCACGTTCAGCGTGCCCTCGTTGTAGCGGCGCACGCTGGTGCGGTCGCGCCAGTACGGCACGGCCACGTAGCTGCGCGCGCGGTAGCTGTAGTAGTAGTCGTAGTCCACCTCGGGGATGGTGGTGACGTCGGTGCGCTCCTGCAGGTAGGCGTTGAGGTTCACCCAAAGGTCGGGCTGGCGCTCGTCGTAGACGTAGCCGCGCGCCTCCATCTGGGTCCGCGCCGCCTGGCGGATGCGGTTGCTGGTGGGGGTGGAATAGCCCTGCGCCTCGATCGCCAGCGGGGAGTAGAACGCGAACGTGCGGTAGCGGCTGAAGTCGGCCGAGGGGTCGGCCTCGCTGCTGATGCGGGGACCGGTGGCACAGGCGGACAGCAGCAGCGCCGCCAGGGCGACCAGGCCCCAGCCGGCGACACGGGCGGTGCGGATCAAGCGGACCATGGCAGGCCTCCTGGGCCCCCGGGGCGGGGGCCTGGAGCCGGATCATCCGCGCGGCAACGTGAAAGCCGCGCCATGTGCCACTCACCCGGGCCGGTAGACCTCCGCGCCCTGCGCCCGGAACTGCGCCGACTTCTCGGCCATGCCCGCCTCAAGCGCCGCCTGCTCGTCCAGGCCCTGCCCGGCCGCGTACTCGCGCACGTCCTGGGTGATCTTCATCGAGCAGAAATGCGGGCCGCACATCGAGCAGAAGTGGGCCAGCTTGTGCGCGTCCTTGGGCAGGGTCTCGTCGTGGAACTCCTTGGCCTTCTCCGGATCCAGGCCGAGGTGGAACTGGTCCTCCCAGCGGAACTCGAACCGGGCCTTGCTCAGCGCGTTGTCGCGCACCTGCGCGCCGGGATGGCCCTTGGCCAGGTCCGCGGC
>JBQGEI010000163.1:0-18820 GCA_052039535.1 Pseudoxanthomonas sp. | reverse complement strand
GCCGGCACCGGCGGCTGCCCCTACGCGCGGGGCGCCAGCGGCAACCTCGCCAGCGAGGACCTGGTTTACATGCTGCACGGCATGGGCCTGCAGACCGGCGTGGATCTGGAGGCGCTGGCGGACACCGGGCGCTGGCTGGCGGGCGTGCTCGGCCGGCAGACCGGGAGCAAGGTGGGACGGGCGCTGGCACCGGCCTGATCGCCGGTCCCCCGGTACGCGGTGCCGGTTGCGGCCCCGGCAATGGCCGGTGGCGTCACCGACGGACCGCCGCGCCAGGTGGCGCGCGCACTACCGGCGGCAACGCGCATAGGCGGCCAGGCGGCGGCGAGGTAGGCGAAACGACCAGCCCGCCGTGCGTGCATCCCACCGCGTCCCTGGCCGGCACGCCGTGACCGGATACGGCCGCCCGCCCGCCGCTACGGCCGCTGCATGTGTCGCAAGCCGGCCTGTCGGGCCAGCCGGTGAAAGCTCAGCCCTGGGGACCCCGCAACCGCGACTCCCAGTCCTCCGTCCGTCCCTGCTCCAGGCGCCGCTCGAAGGTCCGTTGCCAGGAAGGCACCAGCGGCAACTCAAGGGCGGCGCGCAGCTCGTCCCGGTCCAGGGTCCTGCGGTACAGCAGCGCGGCCAGCCGCGGCAGCGGCCAGTCGGGGTAAGGACGTGCCAGCAGCACCAGTTCGTCGCCCGCCTCCACCTGGCCCGGCTCCAGCACGCGGTAGTACCAGCCGCTGCGGCCACTGTCCTGGACCCGCCGGGCCATGTCCGGCACGCCGAACCGGTCCGAGAGCTTCCAGCACGGCTGCCGTCCCTGCGCGATTTCGACCACGGCGCTACCCAGCCGCAGGCGGTCACCGAGGCAGACGTCGCCTTCGGTGATGCCGGTGGTGCTGATGTTCTCGCCGAAGGCGCCTGGCTGCTCAAGCAGCCGGTGGCCGCCGATGTCCGCCTCCCAGGCCCGGTAATGGTCGCGGGCGTAGTGGTGGATGGCCTTGTCCGGCCCGCCATGGACGCGGCGGTCGCCCTGCTCGTCGCCTTCAAGCCCTTCCACGCCGATGTGCACCGGACCGGGCCGCGGCTGCTTGGCGATGGCACTGCGGCTGCCGGGACGGCTGTAGGCGACGGCCGTCCCGGTCAGTACCGCCTCCACGCGCGCAAGCGGCGTGCTCACGGATCCGGCACCGCACCGGGGCAACAGTGCCGGACGCGTGCGGAGGCCATCTCAGGCGGCCGCGGCCAGGGCGGCGATCTCCGCCTTGAGCAGCTCGCCGAGCACCTTGATGCCCTGGTCGATCTTTTCCGCCGGCACGGTCACGAACGACAGCCGCAGGCTGTTGCGCCGCGGCTCGACCGCGTAGAACGGCGCGCCCGGCACGAACGCCACGTTGCGCTCGATGGCCTTGGCCAGCAAGGCCCCGCTGTCGATGCCTTCCGGCAGGTCGACCCAGATGAACATCCCGCCCTCGGGCCGGTTCCAGCGTGCCTGGGCCGGGAACTCACGCTCCAGGGCGGCCAGCATGCACTCGCATTGCGCGGCGTACAGGGTGCGGATGGTCGGGATGTGCTGGTCGATGAAGCCGTCCTGCACCGCCTCGTACACGATGCGCTGCGAGAACGACGGGGTGTGCAGGTCCGCGGCCTGCTTGGCCTGGACCATCTTGCCGAGGATCTCCTCCGGCGCGACCACGTAGCCCAGGCGCAGGCCCGGCGCCAGCACCTTGGAGAACGAGCCCATGTAGATCACCCCGTCGGGGTTCATCGACAGCAGGCTCGGCAACGCCTCGCCGCCGTAAGAGAGCTCGCCGTACGGGTCGTCCTCCACCAGCGGGACGTTGGCCTGGCGGGCCAGCTCCACGATCGCCCTGCGCCGCTCCAGCGGCATGCGCCGGCCGGTGGGGTTCTGGAAGTTGGGCAGGCAGTACAGGAAGCGTGCGCCCTCGAGCTGGGCGGGGGTGATCTGGTCGGTGACGATGCCCTGGGCGTCGCTGGGCAGCGAGGCGAACTGCGGGGCGAACAGCGAGAACGCCTGCAGCGCCCCCAAATAGCTCGGCGTTTCGACCAGGACCTTGCTGCCCTCGTCGATCAGCACCTTGCCCAGCAGGTCCAGGCCCTGCTGCGACCCGGTGGTGATCAGCACCCGCGAGGCGGGGATGGTCACGCCGTTGCGGCTCAGGCGCGCGGCGACCCACTCCCGCAGCGGCGCGAAGCCTTCCGTCGGGCCGTACTGGAGGGCCGCGTGCGGCGACTCGCGCAGGACCTTCTCGGTGGCCTGGCGCATGCGCTCGACCGGGAAGGTCGCCGGGGACGGCAGGCCGCCGGCAAAGGAGATGACTTCGGGACGCTCGGTGACCTTGAGGATCTCGCGGATCGCCGAGCTGGTGAGGGCCCGGGCGCGCCCGGACAGCGTGAATTGGGTCGTCATGGCGGCTAGTCTACCGGCATGCAGGGGCCCGGCCCACCGGGCCGCGCACCGGCCCGGCGCCCACCGCTTCTTCACGGCGCCCGGCAGCATCCTTCGCCTGAAGCGGGCACGTCCGCCCGCACCTCCAGAGGAGCCCGGCATGTCCTTCCGCCAGTTCCCCGCCACCGGCAACGATGGCAACGCCTACATCATCATCGAGTTCCACGAGCAGGGCGCCGGACCCGACGGGGGGCCTTCCCTGCGCTACGAACTGGCTGACGGCCAGCGACTGGTGCGGCGCGAACGCCAGTTCAGCAACGACGACGGCACCTTGGTGCTGACCGCCGACTGAGGCCCGTCAGGACCGCTCCAGCACCCGCCCCAGCCCGCCGCGGTCGATCGCTTCGGCCGCGGCACGCAGGCGCTGGACGTCGGCGTCGGCGTCGAAGCCGATGCGGAAGTGCACCTCGCCGGCCGGGGTGCGCGAGGAGTGGATCGAGGACAGGCTGATGCCGTGCTCCTCGAACACGTGCAGCAGGGCGCGCAGCGAGCCGGCCCGGTCTTCTGGCAGGTGTACGCTGAGCCGGCGGGTCTCGGTCAGGTCCGCCAGCAGGTAGCCTACGCGCTCGAAGGTGTAGCTGCCGTCGGCCAGGGCGTCCTGGTGCCATGCGCCGCGGTTGGCGGCCAGGTAGTGCTCGCGGAACTCGGCGCGGGCTTGGTCGTCGCCTCGCGCCACCAGCGCCTGCAGCCGCGAGATCTCCTGCGACAGGCGCGACAGCACCTCGGCCGTATGCGGATTGCCGAACTGGATGTCCTCGTACACCTGCGGGTTCAACGACAGGATGCGCGCGGCGATGGCCGCGTCCATCTCGAAGCCGATGGACCGGTACGGCATCAGCGCGTCCGGTCCGCCCAGTTCGCCGGCGAAACTGCGCAGCACGCCTGCCTCGCCCAGGTGGGCGGCATGCACCATCGCCTGCACCAGGGCCATGACCCGGTCATGATGCGCCGGCGTGGTGCGCACGTACTCTCCCTGCATCGCCAGCAGCAGCTGCCCGACCCAGTCGCGCCAGCGCGCCAGGCGCTCCTCGCACACCACCACCACCCGCCCGCGCAGGGTCGGTGCCTTCAGTGGCGCGGTCATCGGATGCAGGCCGACCACCTCGGCCTGCGAGGCCAGCATCGCCGCCACCGGCGCCTGCTTGATGGAAGTGATGTCCAGCCACAGGCGACCGGCCTCGCGCCCGGCCGAGCGCTCCACGTATTCGCCGATCAGGGACGCGGCGTGGCGGATCGGGACACTGAACACCAGGACATCCGCCTCCGCCAGCAGGCGCGCCGGCGACTCGCTCGAAGGGTCGGCCGGGTCGTGGCCCAGCACCCGCAGGCCCATGCGCTGTTCGAAGAACCGGCGCAACCAGCGCCCGTAGGCGCCGGCGCTGCCGACCACCCCGACCACCGGCGCGGCGGGCACCTCGGCAACGCTCAAAGCGGCACCGCCGGGAAGCGCGGCGCACCGGGCGCCAGTGCGGCTGCGGCGGCGGCAAGCACGTCCAGCTCCTCCCAGCCGTGGGCCAGGGTCGACTCGAGGGTGGCATGCACCCCCGCCAGGGCCCGCTCGGCGGCGCGGTGCGGCGCCTCGCCACGCAGCAGGAACGTGGCCATCAGCGCGGTCAGGACGTCCCCGGTACCGGCCACGTCCAGCTGCAGGCGCGGCGAGGACAGGCGCCATGCCCCCTCGCGGCCCACCAGCAGGGTGAGCAGCGGGCCACTGCCGGTGTCGCCGTCGGCGAGTACGCTGTGCGCCAGCACCCACTGCGGCCCGCGCGCGAGCAGGCCGCGGGCCGCACCCAGCGCCTCGCTCTCGAACAGCGCAGGCTGCCCGGAGAGCCGCTCCAGTTCGAAGGCGTTGGGCGTCACCATCCACGCCAGCGGCAGCAGCCGCTCCACGAACACCGTCTCCAGCCCCGGCTCGACGTAGGCGCCGGTGTGGGTGTCGCCGATCACCGGGTCGAGCAGGTAACGCGGTGCGCTCCCGCCGGCGTGGTTGCGCTCGAGCCAGTCGGCGAAGGCTTCGCCGTTGGCAACGCTGCCGAAGTAGCCGGACGCCAGCAGTGGCGCGCGCGCGGTGACCCCGCGCTCGTCCAGCCCGAGCAGCAGGTCGGCCAGCCAGTCCGGCGGCAGCACGCGCCCGCGCAGGGTGGCGTAGAACGGGGTGTTGCTGAACAGCGTGGTCGGCACTTCCGCCACCCGCACGCCGAGCATGCGCAGGACCGGCACCGCGGCGCTGTTGCCGGCGTGGCCATAGCCCAGCTGCGACTGCACCGACACCAGGTCCACCGGCGTCGACCCTTGCGGGCGGTTGCGGCGTTCGTGGACCAGATGGCTTTCCAGGTCGCTCATGCAGGCTGCACAGGATGAAGGCAGCGCATGCTAGCGCGTGGCCCGACGGGCCGCGCACAGCGTTTCAGTGGCAACGGAAATATGCTGATTCCCGCACGTTTCGCGCGGGAAGATGCAGAGCTGGCACGCGCCGCCCGGCCGACGCGGAATGGATGCGCGTGAAACCGCGGGGCCGGCGCCCCGCATGCATCACGACGAGGTCATGCGGCCCCAGAAGGACTTGACCCCATCCAGGAAGGTGGCAGAGCGCGGCGAGTGCCGGCGCCCTTCCTCGCCGGTGAAGGTGGCCTCGAACTTCTCCAGCAGGTCGCGCTGCTCGGCGGTGAGGTTGACCGGGGTCTCGACCACCACCCGGCAATACAGGTCGCCATGGGCGCGGCTGCGCACCGAACGCACGCCCTTGCCCCGCAGGCGGAAGGTCTTGCCGGCCTGGGTCTCGGCGGGAATGCGGATCTCCGCCTCCCCGTCGAGCGTGGGCACGTTGACCACGTCACCCAGCGCCGCCTGCGAAATGCGGATGGGCACCTCGCAATGGAGGTCATCGCCATCGCGGGTAAAGATGTCGTGCTCGCGCACGCGCACTTCCACGTACAGGTCGCCGGGAGGTGTGCCGGTGGGGCCGGCCTCGCCCTCGCCGGTCAGTCGGATGCGGTCGCCGCTGTCCACGCCGGCCGGGATCTTGACCGACAGGACCTTCTCGTCCTCGATGCGCCCGGCGCCGTGGCAATGGCGGCACGGGTTGCGAACGACCTGGCCACGCCCGCCGCAGTCCGGGCAGGCCTGCTGCATGGCGAAGATCCCGCGCTGGAACCGCACCTGGCCATGGCCTCGGCAGGTGCCGCAGGTTTCGACCTTGCCGTCCTCCGAACCGCTGCCGCTGCAGTGCGCACACTCGCTGAGGGTCGGGATCTCAATGCGCTTCTCGATCCCCGCCACCGCCTCTTCGAGGTCCAGCTCCATGACGTAGCCGATGTCGGCGCCACGACGGGCACCCCGGCCGCCGCCGGCGCCACCGAAGATGGTGCCGAAGATGTCGCCGAAGATGTCGCCCATGTCGGGGGCCGGGCCACCGCCACCGCCCATGCCCTGCTCGAACGCGGCATGGCCATGGGCGTCGTAGACCCGGCGCTTGCCCGCGTCGGACAGGACCTCGTAGGCCTCCTTGCACTCCTTGAACGCGGCCTCGGCGGCGGCATCGCCGGGATTGCGGTCCGGGTGGTGCTTCATCGCGCAACGGCGATAGGCCTTTTTCAGCTCATCGTCGGTCGCGGTGCGGGACACGCCCAGGACTTCGTAGTAGTCGCGTTTCATCGGCAGGCAGGTTCTGGATTGTGCGCCGGAGGGCCGGCGGAAAAACGCATGCGGGAAGGGCGCGCCCTGGCCCGCCCTTCCCCGTCACGCACCACCGGCCGCCTCGCGCGGCGGCCGGTGGCCCGGCTTACGGCTTGCGGTCGTCCTTGACCTCGGTGAACTCGGCGTCCACCACGTCGTCGGCGGCGTTGCCGCCAGCCGAGGCGCCGGCCGGGCCGGCCTCGGCCTGGGCACCGGACGCGGCCGCCGCGTACAGCGACTGGCCAGCCTCCTCCAGCGCCTTGGCCTTGGCCTCGATCTGCGCCTTGTCGTCGCCCTTGAGCGCGGTCTCCAGCTCGGCGATCGCAGACTCCACCCGGCCGATGACGTCGCCGGGCACCTTGCTGCCGTGCTCGGTGATGGCGTTGCGGGTAGCGTGGACCAGCCCATCGGCCTGGTTGCGCGCGGCCACCAACTCCTGGAACTTGCGGTCCTCCTCGCGGTTGGCCTCCGCGTCGGCGACCATCCGCTGGATCTCCTCCTCGGACAGGCCCGAACCGGCCTTGATCTCGACCTTCTGCTCCTTGCCGGTCTTCTTGTCCTTGGCCGACACGTGCAGGATGCCGTTGGCGTCGATGTCGAAGGACACCTCGATCTGCGGCATGCCGCGCGGCGCGGCGTCGATCCCGGTCAGGTCGAACTTGGCCAGCGACTTGTTGAAGCGGGCCTGCTCGCGCTCGCCCTGCAGCACGTGCACGGTCACGGCGGACTGGTTGTCATCGGCGGTGGAGAACACCTGCGAGGCCTTGGTCGGGATCGTGGTGTTCTTCTCGATGATCTTGGTCATCACCCCGCCCAGGGTCTCGATGCCCAGGCTAAGCGGGGTCACGTCCAGCAGCAGCACGTCCTTGACGTCGCCGGCCAGCACGCCGCCCTGGATCGCGGCGCCCAGCGCCACGGCCTCGTCCGGGTTGACGTCCTTGCGCGGCTCCTTGCCGAAGAACTCGGCCACCGCCGCCTGCACCTTCGGCATGCGGGTCTGGCCGCCGACCAGGATCACCTCGCCGATGTCGCTGGCGCGCAGGCCGGCGTCCTTCAGCGCGATCCGGCACGGCTCGATCGAGCGCTTGACCAGGTCATCGACCAGCGACTCCAGCTTGGCCCGGGTCAGCTTGATGGCCAGGTGCTTGGGACCGGAGGCGTCGGCGGTGATGTACGGCAGGTTGACCTCGGTCTGCTGCGCGCTGGACAGCTCGATCTTGGCGCGCTCGGCCGCATCCTTCAGGCGCTGCAGCGCCAGCGGGTCCTTGCGCAGGTCGATGCCCTGGTCCTTCTGGAACTCCTCGACCAGGTAGTCGATGACGCGCGCGTCGAAGTCCTCGCCACCGAGGAAGGTGTCGCCATTGGTGGCCAGCACCTCGAACTGCTTCTCGCCGTCGATCTCGGCGATCTCGATGATCGACACGTCGAAGGTGCCGCCGCCGAGGTCGTAGACGACGATCTTGCGGTCGCCACCGCTCTTGTCCAGGCCGTAGGCCAGGGCCGCGGCGGTCGGCTCGTTGATGATGCGCTTGACGTCCAGGCCGGCGATGCGGCCGGCGTCCTTGGTGGCCTGGCGCTGGCTGTCGTTGAAGTACGCCGGGACGGTGATCACCGCCTCGGTCACCGCCTCGCCAAGGTAGGCCTCGGCGGTCTTCTTCATCTTCTCCAGCACCTGCGCGGAGATCTCCTGCGCGGCCATCCTGCGGCCCTCGCTGGTCTCCACCCACGCATCGCCGTTGTCATGGGCCTTGATCGCGTACGGCACCAGGCCGATGTCCTTCTGGACCTCGGCATCGGTGAACTTGCGGCCGATCAGGCGCTTGACCGCGTAGAAGGTGTTCTTGGGGTTGGTGACGGCCTGGCGCTTGGCCGGCGCACCGACGAGCACCTCGCCGTCCTTGGTGTAGGCCACGACGGACGGGGTGGTGCGGTCGCCCTCGGCGTTCTCGATCACGCGGGCCTTGCCGCCGTCCATGATCGCGACGCACGAGTTGGTCGTGCCCAGGTCGATGCCGATGATCTTGCTCATTGCGAGGCTCCGTGGATGTCTGTCTTGGCCGGCCTGCGCCGGCGATGGAGGCTAGTTGGGGCCAGGGCCCGGGGAGTTCAAGGGTGATGGCGCGGAAGTGGCATGCGGGCGCGCGTGCCCGCCGGGCCGCTGCCGGGGCGGGATCGCCCGCGGATCAGCCGGCGACAACCACCAGCGCCGGACGCAGCAGGCGGTCGTTGAGCAGGTAGCCCTTCTGGAATACCTGCAGCACCGTGCCCGGGGCGCCTTCGCCGGCCGGCGCCTGGCTGATGGCCTGGTGGTGGTCGGGATTGAACGGCTGGCCGGTCGGGTCGACGACCACCAGGCCGTTGTCGCCGGCCGCCTTGAGCAGCTGGCGGCAGGTCAACTCCAGTCCTTCGCGCAGGGGGCTGGTGCCCTCGCCCGCCGCCGCGAGTCCGGCGTCCAGGCTGTCCAGCACCGGCAGCAGCTCGCCCAGCAGCTTCTCGTTGGCGAACCGGCGCGCCTGCTCGAGGTCGCGGGCCATGCGCTTGCGCTGGTTCTCCAGGTCGGCCCGCTCGCGCAGCGAATCCATGCGCAGCTGTTCGATCTCGCCGCGCAGGGCCTCGATCTCCGCACGCAGGGCGGCTTCGATGCCGGCCTCCGGATCGTGGGGCTGGGGGGACTGGATGTCGTTCTCGGTCATTGCAAATCGGCTCCGTGGCGGCGCTCCCGGCCGCCCATCCCCGCCCCAATGGGGGCCGGCCGCGGCCGATTCAAGGCTGCGGCGCGCTTCCAGGCCGCTGCAGTGCGGCGCCGAGGACGTCCGCGGCCGCCTGCACCACCGGGATCACCCGGTCGTACGCCATCCGGGTGGGGCCGATCACCCCGAGCACGCCCAGCACCTGGCCGTCGCTGCCATAGGGCGCGGTCACCAGCGAGACGCCGTCCAGCGGCGCCAGGCCGGTCTCCTCGCCGATGAAGATGCGTACCCCCGGGGCGCGCTGGGTGCGCTCCAGCAGCTGCAGGATCTCGCGCTTGCGCGCGAAGGCCTCGAACAGCTCGCGCAGGCGTTCCAGGTCCGACAGGTCCTGCAGGCCCATCAGCCGGGTCTGGCCGGCCAGCACCATGTCGTCGCCGGGCGGCTCGAGCGCCTGCTCTGCGAGCTCGACCGAGTGCGCCAGCAGCTGTTCCATCTCGTCGCGCGCCTGGCGCAGCTCGTGCAGCAGGGTCGAACGGATGTGGGCCAGCGCCCGCCCGGCGAAATGGGTATTGAGGTAGTTGGCCACCCGCTCCAGCTCGTCCGGGCCGAAGCTGCGTTGCGGCTCCACCACCCGGTTCTGGACCTCTCCGTCGGCGAATACCACGATCGCCAGGATCCGGCGGCCGTCCAGCGGCACGAAATCGATCTGGCGGAAGGCGAACTGGCCACGCCGCGGGGCGCTGACCACGCCGACGAAGTGGGTCATCGCCGACAGCAGCTCGGAGGCATTGCCCAGCAGCGCCTGGGTGCCTGCGCCGGCGGTCAGCTCCGCCCGCAGCCGGGCCAGCTCGCGTTCGCCCAGCGAACGCACCTGTAGCAGGCTGTCGACGAACACCCGGTAGCCCTGCGCCGTTGGCACGCGTCCGGCGGAGGTGTGCGGCGAGCTGAGCAGGCCGACCTCCTCCAGCTCGGCGAGGATGTTGCGGATCGTCGCCGGGCTGACGTCCAGGCCGGCATGCCGGGCCAGGGTCTGCGAGCCGACCGGTTCGCCATCGCGGATGTAGCGGCCGATCAGGGTGCGCAGCAGCTGGCGCGCGCGCGGGTCCAGCGGGAGCTGGGGGGACTGGGATGGCATGGGCAATAGATAGCGCCTGCCCCGCCCGCCCCGCAAGGGCGGGAGCCGCGTCTCAGCCCGCGCGACCGGCCCCGGGGAACATCCACCCACTCGCGCAGCGCCCCTACAATGCCCCCATGCTGACCCATCTCGCGCTCAAGGATTTCGCCGTCGTCCGTGCCACTGAGCTGGAATTCGGGCCGGGCATGACCGTCATCTCCGGTGAAACCGGTGCCGGCAAGTCGCTGCTGGTGGACGCCCTTGGCTTCCTCTCCGGCCTGCGCGCCGACAGTGGCGTGGTGCGCCATGGCGCCGAGCGCGCCGAGCTGGCTGCCGGCTTCGACCTCGCCGGCAGTGCGGCGGCGCGGCAATGGCTGCGTGAGCGGGAGCTGGACGAGGGCGATGGCGAGCCATGCCAGCTGCGCCGGGTAATCCGTGCCGACGGTGGTTCGCGGGCCTGGATCAACGGCCGGCCGGTGACCCTGGCCCAGCTCGCCGAGCTGGCCGGGCTGCTGGTGGAAATCCACGGGCAGCACGAACACCAGTCGCTGCTGGCCCGCGCCAGCCAGCTGGTCCTGCTCGACGCGCATGCCCGCAACGAGGCCGAGCGTCTGGCCGTACGCGAGGCCGCCGCGGCATGGCAGGCCCTGCTGGACGAGCGCGAGGCGCTGCAGGCGCGCGGCGACGTGGGCGACCGGATCGGTTGGCTGGAGCACCAACTGGCCGAGCTGGAGCGTGAGGACCTGGACCCGGCCGCGCTGGAAGCGCTGGACCAGGCCCACCGCCGCCAGGCCAACGCCGCCGGCCTGATCGCCGCCTGCGAGGAGGCACTGGCGCGGATCGATGGCGACGAGGGGCCATCCCTGGCCGGCCTGCTGCACGAGACCCGCAGCGGGCTGGCACGCGTGGCCGGCGACGAGCCGCGCCTGGCGGAGGTCGACACCCTGCTCGAAGGTGCCGGCGTGCAGCTGGAGGAGGCCATGGCCCTGCTCGGGCGCGTGCGCGACGACCTGGACCTGGACCCCTCCCGGTTCGACGAACTCGAGCGCCGGCTCGGCCGGATCCACGATCTGGCACGCAAGCACCGGCTCCCGGCAACGGCCTTGGCCGCCCATCGCGACTCGGTGGCCGGCGAGCTTGCCGGCCTGCGCAACGCGGGGGACCGGCTGCTGCAGCTGGATGCGGAGATCGCGCGGGCGGCCGAGCGCTGGCGGGCATCGGCCGCGGCCCTGTCGGCCACCCGCCATGCCGCCGGCGAGGCCCTGGCACGCGCCACCACCGCGCTGATCGACGAGCTGGGCATGGGTGGAGGCCGCTTCCTGGTCGACCTGGAAAGCACCGCCCATGCCGGCGCCCGGCCCGACCCCAATGGCGCCGAACGGGCCGAGTTCCTGGTCGCGGCCAATGCCGGCCAGCCGCCGCGGCCGCTGCGCAAGGTCGCCTCCGGCGGCGAGCTGTCGCGCATTTCGCTGGCCATCGAGGTCGCTGCACTCGGATCGGACGCCGTGCCGACGATGGTCTTCGACGAGGTCGATTCGGGAATCGGCGGCGCGGTCGCCGAGATCGTCGGGCGCAAGCTGCGTGCCCTGGGCAGGTCACGCCAGGTGCTGTGCGTGACCCACCAGCCGCAGGTCGCGGCCCAGGGCCACGCCCATTACCGGGTGAGCAAGGCGCCGGTGGAGGGCATCACCCGCAGCTCGGTCGAACGCCTCGACGGCGAAGGCCGTATGGGCGAGGTCGCGCGCATGCTCGGCGGTGTGGAGGTCGGCCCCGAGGCCCACGCCGCCGCCCGACGCCTGCTCGAAGAGGCGGTCGCCGCCGATGCGGCGGCAGCC
Source organism: Pseudoxanthomonas sp. (assembly GCA_052039535.1). Lineage (GTDB taxonomy): Bacteria > Pseudomonadota > Gammaproteobacteria > Xanthomonadales > Xanthomonadaceae > Pseudoxanthomonas. The sequence goes on along the minus strand of JBQGEI010000163.1, from coordinate 7,051 downwards.
ACTCCCGGCGCCCGGCGCGGCACTGCGCGTCCACGGGCGGCGGCCCCTTCCCACTGAGCGCTTCTGGCAGGCGCCGGTAAGCCCCGGCATGGAGCGTCCACGCCGGCAGTCCGCCGGGGGCGTGCACGGAGCGGGCCCGGGGATGTTCCCGCCGGAGCGGCGGACAGGTGCGCTCAGCGGCGCGGCTTGCGCACGTAAAGCACGAGCGAATGGTCTTCAAGCTCGTAGCCGTGGCGGGCGGCGATCTGTCGCTGCAGCGCCTCGATCTCGGCGCTCTCGAACTCGATGATCTTGCCGGTGTCCAGGTCGACCATGTGGTCGTGGTGGTCGCCGCGGTCCAGTTCGTAGATCGCCTGGCCGCCTTCGAAATTGTGCTTGATCACCAGCCCCGCCGCCTCGAACTGGGTCAGCACCCGGTACACCGTGGCCAGGCCGATCTCGTCGCCCTGGTCGAGCAGGCGGCGGTAGATGGCCTCGGCGGTGAGATGGTGCTGGGGCTGCTTCTCCTCCAACAGCTCGAGGATGCGCACACGCGGATGGGTCACCTTGAGGCCCACGCGTCGAAGTTCACTGGATTCCATCGCCCTTGCTCCATTCACTGCCGGTTTACCGCCAGCGACCCCAGCGGGAGGCCGCTCGGCGCGCCGGGAGTGTATCATCGCCCCCACTGTCCACCCCGCGTACACGCAATGCCAAGCCTGTCCCGCCTGTTGCTGATCGCCCCCGTCTCGCTGGCCCTCGCCGGCTGCGGCATCCTCTACAAGCAGCCGATCTACCAGGGCAACCTGATGGAAAAGGAAGCGGTGGACCAGCTTCGCCCGGGCCTGAGCAAGCAGCAGGTGGCCGGTCTTCTTGGCACGCCGTCCGTGGCCGACCCGTTCCATGCCCAGCGCTGGGACTATGCCGCCAGCGAGCGCACCGATCGCCGCGGTACCACCCAGGCCAAGACCCTGACGCTGCACTTCGAGAACGATGCCCTGGTGCGCTGGGAAGGTGACTATTTCCCGGAGCAGGACCTCGACCTGGCCACCAAGTCGATCCGCCAGTTCGGTCCCAACATCGCCAAGGACAAGAAGCGCCGCGGCGCCCGCTGAGTTCAGCGCGTCGTCTTCTGCGCCATCGCGCGCCGCCGGCGCGCCTCCTTCGGATCCAGCTGCAGCGGCCGCAGCAGTTCCACGCGGTCGCCATCCTGCAAGGGCGCGTGCAGCTCCACCACCGCGCCGAACACCGCGTAGCCGGCCAGCGTGTCCAGCGGGCCCAGCCCGGCCGCGGCCACCGCGTCAGCCACCGTGGCACCCGGCGCCAGGTGCAGCTCGCGCTGCTCGAACCGGTGTGGCCACGCGATCACCACCTGCACCCGCATCTCAGGCCTCGCGGTCGGCCACGCGCACGAAGTCGTCTACCATGCGGTCGGCCAGCCCCTGGAACCCGAGGGTGAACACCGGTCCCAGCAGCCGCGAGGCGGGCTCGAAATCGAGGGTGAGCGTGACCTTGCAGGAGTCCGCGTCCAGCACGTGGAAGCGCCAGACCCCGTGCAGGCGCTTGAACGGGCCGTCGCGCAGCTGCATGTCGATCCGGTGCGGGCGCTCGAGCACGTTCTCGGTGGTGAACCACGTGCGCAGCGAGCCCAGCCCCAGGTCCAGCCGGGCCAGCATCCGCTCCTCGCCCTGCTCCAGGATCTGGGCCTGCTCGCACCACGAGAACCGCCGCGGGTAAGCGGCCACGTCGTTGACGAGGTCGAACATACGGGTCGCCGGATGGCCGACGAGTGCGCTGCGCGTGATGCTTGGCATTTAACCTGGGGGCGTCTGCGGTCGCCCGATTTCGGCGACAATGGGCGAATGAGCAAGAAACCGCCCAATGATAAGGCAAAGAACGCCAAGGCCGCGGCAGCGAACAAGACCATCGCGCTCAACAAGCGCGCCCGCTTCGAGTACCACCTCATCGAACGCTTCGAGGCGGGCCTGGCCCTGCAGGGCTGGGAGGTCAAGGCGATCCGTGCCGGGCGTGCCAACCTGACCGATGGCTATGCCTACGTGCAGGACGGCGAGATCTACCTGATCGGTGCCCAGATCACTCCGCTGATCCAGGCCTCGACCCATGTCATCGCCAATGACCGCCGTACCCGCAAGCTGCTGCTGCACCGGCACGAGATCGACAAGCTGATTGGCGGCGTCCAGCGTGACGGCTACACCATCGTGCCCACCGCGATGTACTGGTCCAAGAACAAGGTCAAGCTCGAAATCGCCCTGGCCAAGGGCAAGCAGGAGCACGACAAGCGCGACACCGCCAAGGAGCGCGACTGGCAGCGCGAGAAGCAGAGGGTCATGCGCCGGCACAACAAGGACGCCTGAGCGATGTCGCAGGCAAGAAAAAAGCCCGGGTTTCCCCGGGCTTTTCGCTTTTGGTGGAGGTGGGCGGAGTTGAACCGCCGTCCGAAGGTACTCCATCTCCGGCACTACATGCTTAGCTCACCGTTGGTTCTCGTCCCTTGGCAGCACGGCGTGCTAAGCGCACCTCGGGACACGCCTGTTGAGTCTTGACCGGCGGCTGACAGGTAACCACCACCGGAGCATCCCGTGATAATGACCCTACATCCACGAGCACAGGCACAAGTGGGTTCGGGGCTACGCCTTAAGCGGCGAGAGCGTAGTTGTCGTCGTTGGCAACTATGAGTTTTGCCGCTGGATTAACGAGGAAAGCTGCCCCCTCGGCATGCGCCAGTCGATTTCGCATCCCCCGTCGAAACCAGGACACCCCCGGAGACTTCGGGCGAACTGCATCGCCAGACGGGAACCAGTGTAGGGATGGCCCGCTGGCTGCACAAGGCACACGCTCGCACGGTCGCGGGTACCGTTCAGCACCCGGCTTCACCGGGTGCTGTCCTGCCCCTCGCTAGCGTGCGTCCATGCCACGCAAGGACGATTCCACGCACGACCCGCGGGCCCTGCAGCTGGCCAGGCCGGTGGACGCGATGCCGCAGGGCAGCCTGACGGCGCTGCGCCGCGAGGCGGCCGGTTGCCGGCGCTGCCCGTTGTGGCAGCCGGCCACCCAGACCGTATTCGGCGCGGGTCCGGCGCGTGCGCGCATCCTGCTGGTCGGGGAGCAGCCCGGTGACCGCGAGGACCTCGAGGGCAAACCCTTCGTCGGTCCGGCCGGGCAGCTGCTGCGCAAGGCACTGGCCGAGGCAGGTCTGGATCCACGCTCGCTCTACCTCACCAACACCGTCAAGCACTTCAAGTTCCAGCGGCGCGGCAAGCGCCGGCTGCACCAGCGTGCCAACGCCGCAGAGCAGGCGGCGTGCCGCCCCTGGCTGGCTGCCGAACTCGATCGGGTGGACCCGGACATCGTCGTCGCGCTGGGGGCCATGGCCGCACAGACGGTGTTTGGCCCCGGCTTCCACGTGACCCGCCAGCGCGGCCAATGGCAGCGCATCGGGCCGCATACCCGCGCGCTGGCGACCTGGCACCCTTCGGCCATCCTGCGCATGGCTTCCCCCGATCGCGAATCGAGCTACGCGCAGCTGCTGGCCGACCTGCGCCGCCTGCACGACCCGCCGCAGGACTGAACAAGCCCCGGTATTGCACCGGCTTCGCGGCACCCTCGCCCGCTGTTCACGGCCGTGGGACTGCAATGGTCCACGTCCCAAGCAGGTGGAGCATCCCCATGGCCCGATGCGATGTATGCCATAACGAGTACGACAAAGCCTTCCAGGTCACCCTGGCCGACGGCAGCCACGGCACCTTCGATTCCTTCGAGTGCGCGATCCATGCCCTGGCGCCGGCCTGCGACCACTGCGGCTGCCGGATCATCGGCCACGGGGCCGAGGCTGCCGGACGCTTCTTCTGCTGCGCCCACTGCGCCGGGCAGGCGGGCGTCCGGGGTATCGACGACCGCGCCTGAGTCCGCCACTGCATGGCAGCCGCGACTTCAGGCGCGGCGCGCCGGACGGTCGGCTGTCATGGTGCCCGATGTCCACGGTCAAGGCGGAGGATCCTCCGGCCGCAGCAGGTGGCGACGTTCGAACCAGCGCAGCAGCGTAAGGACCGCCAGGGTCAGCACGGCGATGGCAAAGCCCAGCGCCAGGTAGCCGAACCCCACGGTGATGCCGATCGCCGCGACGGTCAGCAGGGATGCGGCGGTGGTGATGCCCTGCACGCCGTCACCCTTCCGGCTGGCGAAGATGGTGCCGGCGCCGATGAAGGACACCCCCGCCACGACCGCCTCGACCAGCCGCAACGGGTCGATGCGCAGGCCGACGCCGGCGTAGTGGTCATCCTCCAGCACCATGCGGCTCAGTCCCAGCAACAGGGCCGAGGTTCCTGCCACCAGCATGTGCGTGCGGAAGCCCGCCGGGCGGTTCTTGAGCTCGCGTTCGAAGCCGATCGCCCCACCCAGCGCCATCGCGTAGATGACGCCAGGCAGGACCCGCAACTGTTCCATCCAGTCCATGCGCGCACGATTGCCGAGCGTATGCGGAGGCGCCGTGAAGGCCTCAGTAGCCCAGCGGCGGCAGCGAGCCGGTCGCGGCCACCGCATCGGCAGGGGATGCCGCCTCGTCCGCCGCGCCGGCACCGCCCAGTGCCTTGTAGACCACCACCGCGGCGATGTTCACCGCGGCTTCGGCCTCGGCCAGTGCGTCGTCGGCGGCCAGCTGCGCACGCTGCGCATCGAGCAGGGCCAGGAAATCGGTCCCGCCCTCCCGGTAGCCGATCTGCGCCAGCCGCTCCGCCTCCCGGGCCGCAGCTGCCTGGTCGATCACGATCCGCAGCCGTTCCTGGCGGCGGGCGTAGTCCTGCAGTGCGTTCTCCGCTTCCTCCAGGGCGGCCAGCACCGCCTGTTCGTACTGCACGGCTGCCGCGTCGGCGCCGGCCTCGCTGGCACGCAGGCGGGCACGCACGCTGCCCATGTCCAGCGCTGCCCAGCTGATCGCCGGGGCCACCGACCAGGCCTGGTTGCGGCCCGCCACCAGCGCCGAGGCGTCGCCGGACAGGAACCCGGCGAAGCCGCGGATGCTGATGCGCGGGAACAGGTCCGCGGTGGCGACGCCGACCCGCGCGGTGGCGGCGGCCAGGCGGCGCTCGGCCGCACGCACATCGGCGCGGTTGCGCAACAGGTCGCGGGTATTGCCCAGCGGCAACGGTCGTGCGAGGGCCGGAGTCGGGCGTGGGGCGAGCATCGCGTCCAGCGCCCCGGGGTTCAGTCCCTGCAGCACGGCCAGACGGTAGCGTGCCGCGGTCTCCAGGGACCTCAGCAGCGGCAGGTCGGCCTCGATCGCCTTGAGCCGCGCCCGGCTGCTCTGCACGTCCAGCGCGCTGCCGGCGCCCAGCTCCCGGCGGGTCTCGGTCAGGCGCTGGGTCTGATCGAGGTTGCGCAAGGTGCGCTCGGCCACCTCGATGCGCTTCTGGGTGCCCCGCAGCAGGAAATAGTTGCGGGCCACCTCGGCAGCGATGCTGACCTGGGCATCGCGCAGGCCGGCCTGTTCGGCGCCCAGGTCCGCCCTGGCGGCTTCCGCGCCCCGGCGCAGGCGGCCGAACAGGTCCAGCTCCCAGCCAGCGTCGAAGCCCAGGCTGTAGGCCTCGGAAATGCCACCACCGGCCGCGTCCGGCTGGCCGGTGCGCTCACCGGTGGCGGCGATCCCGGCGTGCGGCCAGGGATCCAGGCGCCGCTCGCTGAACACCGCCCGCGCCGCCTGGACCCGGGTCATCGCCAGACGCAGGTCGGGACTGGCCAGCAGCGCGTCGGCCACCAGCTGCGCAAGCACCGGATCGTCGAACCCCTCCCACCACTGCCCCACCGGCTGCCCCGGGGCGAGCGCCTCCCCGGTGGCGTTGCCCAGGTGGACGTCGGGCGGCACCGGCGCGCGGTAGTCCGGGCCGACCGCGCAGGCCGCCAGCAGGGCGGTGGCCATGGCTGCCACCAGCGTCCGGATCACCATGGCAGCTCCTCCCCCAGGTGGAAGAAGCGGCCGTTTGGCGCGTCGTCGCCGGCCAGGGCCAGGCGGACGCTGGTAAGCGCGCCCTGGGCCACGTCCAGGTCGCCTTCGCCCTGGTTCATGTCGGTGCGCACGTAACCCGGATGGATGGCGTTGACCCGTGCCGGGCCGTCGCGCAACTCCCATGCCAGCTGCACCGTCCACGCGTTGAGCGCGCTCTTGGAGACGTTGTAGGCCGGCACCTTGAAGTCGTAGATCGGCGAAGCCGGGTCGCCGTGCAGCGTGAGCGATCCGAGGATGCTGGAGACGTTGACGATGCGTCCCGCCGGCGAGGCCAGCAGCAGCGGCAGGAACGCACGGGTGACCTCGACCACCGCGAACAGGTTGGTGTCGAAGGTCGCGCGCCAGGTTTCGACGGACTGCTCGGAGGGCTTGATGCCGACCTGGTCGTGCAGGATGCCGGCGTTGTTGACCAGGATGTCCAATCGGCCATGGCGTTGGCCGACCTCTTCCACCGCGCGGGCGATGCTCCGGCCGTCGAGCACATCGAGCTCGAGCGCCTCGACCGCCAGGCCGCTGGCCTGCAGCTGTGAGGCCGCATCGACCACACGCTGGCGGTCACGGCCGGCGAGCAGCGTGTGTACGCCGGCCTGTGCGAGCTGGCGGACGGTTTCCAGGCCGATGCCGCGGGTGGCACCGGTGACCAGGGCGATACGGGAAGTCGCGTTCATGGGTATGTCCTGCAGGAGGGAGGAAGGTCGGGCGGCGCTGCGGCCGCCCGGTGGAGCGCACGGTGAGCACTGGCCGCGCGGCCGGGCGCCACCGCACGCGGGAACTCAGGCATCGACCGCCGCGGCGGGCGCCGCCGGCGCGTGCGAGACCAGCGGGCGGTTGGCCAGCGAGCGCAGCGCCACGTAGAACACGGGCGTCAGGAACAGGCCGAACAGGGTCACGCCGATCATGCCCGCGAACACTGTGATGCCGGTCACCGAGCGCACCTCCGCGCCGGCCCCGTGCGACAGCACCAGCGGGACGGTGCCGGCGATGAACGCCACGGAGGTCATGATGATCGGCCGCAGGCGCAGGCGGCAGGCCTCCAGCGCGGCTTCGACGATG
>JBQGEI010000162.1:0-11414 GCA_052039535.1 Pseudoxanthomonas sp. | reverse complement strand
GAACGGGTCGCGCAGGTCCTGCGCGGCGTACTCGAAGGTTTCGAACTGCTGCATGACCGGCAGCGGGTCCAGCGGCGGTGCCGGACGGGCACGCACCTCCTCGACCCACTTCTTCAGGTTCGGTGCGTCGCCCGGCGTGCTAGTCACGTCACGCCCGCAGGCGCCGAGCGCGAGGACTAGGACCACGGCACCGACGATGCGCAACGTGCTGGCGGAATCGTAACGCCCCATGGTCACGTCTCCCCCTTGGACTTGGACTTCGACTTCTTCTTCCGTCCCTTCTTCTCGACCGGCGCCGGTTCGGGCATCTCGCTCTCGTCCAGGTAGCGGTAGGTCTTGACGGTGCCGGACAGTTCGAGCGCACCGTTGCGGGTGATGCCACCCCGGTCCTTCGGCTTGAGCGAGATGTCGTGCATGGTCAGGATCACCACGCGCGGCAGCGAGGCGACGCCGCTGACGAACGCGCCGAACTGGTGGTAGTTGCCCACCATGCGCAGCGCGATCGGCTTCTCCGCGTAGAACTCGCGCGGCGTCTCGTTGCCCGGCTTGAACAGCTCGTTGGACAGGCCGCTGGACAGCGCGGTCTGGGAGATGTCCACGATCAGGTCCGGCATCTCGGTCTTGCTGGGCAGCTGGCGCAGCATCTGCTGCAGCACCTGCTCCATCTGCGCGAGCTGCTGGCGCAGCGGTTCGAGGTTGGCGGCCCTGCCCTGCTCTTCCTCGAAGGTCGCCCGCAGGCTCGACTCGCGGCTCTCCAGCTGCTGCAGCTCGTCGCGCTTGCCGCTGATCAGGACGAACCAGGCGACCAGCATGATCAGCGCCGCCAGCAGCACGCAGAACACGACCTTGGCCTGCTGCGGCCAGCCGCCGATGTTGTTGAAATCCAGCTCGCTGAGCTTGATCTTCTTCTTCTGGCTCATGACGCCGGGCCTCCGGTGGCATTGGCGGCCGGCGCATCAGCCGGTGCCGCAGGCGCGGCGGCCGGTGCGGCCGGCGTGGCTTCGGTGGGGGCAGGCTGCTCGGCGGGGGCTGAGGCCGGAGCCGCCCCGGCGCCGGCATCGGCCGCCGCTTCGGCGCCCGGCTCGCCGGACGCGGACAGCAGCGCCGGATCGATCCCCTGCTCGCCTTCGGCCGGCGCGTTGGGGTTGGCCAGGCGGACCTTCAGGCTGAAGTTGTACGGCAATGCGCGCGGGGCGCCCGGCGCCGCGGCCTTGGTCTCCTTCCGCACCTCGATGATCGACAGGTCGGGCTTGGTCATCCAGCCCGAGCTCTCCAGGTTGCGCATGTAGTTGCTCACCCGCGCGTTGGACTGCGCGGTTCCCTCGAGGGTGAGCATCTCCCCTTCCTGCTTCAGTGCGTTCAGCACCACGCCGTCGGGGATCGTGCGTACCAGGGAGTCGAACAGGTGGACCATCTGCGAGCGGTTGGCCTGCAGTTCCTCGATCACCTTCTTGCGTGCCAGCAGCCGGTCCTTCTTGGCGTCCAGCTCGGCGATTTCCTCGTTCTGCTTCTTGACCTTGTCGATCTCGGCCTGGAGGAAGCGGTTGCGGTCTTCCTGGCCGCTGATCTGCCGGTCGTAGTAGAACCACACCAGCAGTGCGAGCAGGACCCCGCCCAGCGCAGCCATGCCCAGCATGGCCTGGAACTCGCGCTGGCGTTGCTTGCGGCGCTCGGCGCGCCACGGCAGGAGGTTGATGCGTGCCATCAGTCGAAGCTCCTCAGGGCCAGGCCGGTGGCGATCATCAGCGCCGGGGCGTCCTGCGCCAGGGCGTGCGCCTGCACGCGCGGGCCGAGGGTCATCTGCGCCAGCGGGTTGGCGACCTGGGTGGGCACGCCCAGCTGTTCCTCCACCATCTCCGGCAGGCCCACGATCGAGGCGCAACCGCCGGCCAGCACGATCTGGTCGACGCGGTTGAATTCGCTGCCGGCGTAGAAGAACTGCAGCAGGCGGCTGATCTGCTGGACCGCGGCCTCCTTGAACGGCTCCAGGACCTCGAACTCGTAGGTCTCCGGCAGCCCGCCCTGGCGCTTGGCCTGGCCGGCTTCCTCGTAGGTGAGTCCGTAGCGGCGCATCACCTCGTCGGTGAGCTGCTTGCCGCCGAACACCTGTTCGCGGCTGTACAGGCTGCGACCGCCGCGCAGGACGTTGAGCGTGGTCATGGTGGCGCCGATGTCCACCAGCGCCACCACGCCGTCACGGCCGGCGGGCAGGTCGTTGGCGACCAGGGCGAAGGCGTTCTCGACGGCGAAGGCCTCCACGTCCATCACCCGGGCGGTCAGTCCCCCCAGCTCCAGCGCGGACTGGCGCAGCTCGACGTTCTCCGAACGCGACGCGGCCAGCAGGACCTGGACCGTCTCGGGGTTGTTCGGCATGGGGCCGAGCACCTCGAAGTCCAGGTTCACTTCCTCGATGGGATAGGGGATGTAGTTGACCGCCTCGAGCTCGACCTGGGCTTCCATGTCGTTCTCGTCCAGGTCCCCCGGCATCGGGATCACCTTGGTGATCACCGCCGAGCCGGCCACCGCGGCCGCGGCGTTCCTGGCCTTGGTCCCGGAGCGCGTCACCGCGCGGCGGATGGCCTCACCCACGGCCTCCACCTCGACGATGTTCTTCTCCACCACCGCATTGGGTGGCAGAGGCTCCACGGCGTAATGCTCGACGCGATAGCGGTTGCCACTGCGGGACAGCTGCAGCAGCTTTACCGCAGTCGAACTGATGTCGACGCCAATAAGCGGCGACTGGCTTTTTGGGATGAGCCCCACGGTTTCTCCCCTGCCGACGGGCACTTGGACGCAACTTCTGTGCCCGCGCATTAAATAATGGCTTTTTCGGACTTGGCAAGCTCCCACGGCACGGGCTGCGACCCCCGTCACCCACCGTCGAATGCTGCCTGTCCGATTCCCCTGGATGCCCCCCCGGCGGCATCCTGCCGTCATCTATACTCTGCGGCCGCGAAATCTGCAATCGGATCCGTGATGCCCCGTCTCCGCCGCGTGCTCCGCTGGGCGCTGATCGCCTTGGCCGCCCTTGCCCTGGCCGGCCTGATCGTCGTCGCCATCGTCTACCGGTCGATCTCGGCGGACCTGCCGGACGTGTCGTCCCTGCGCGAGACCGAGATGCAGGAGCCGCTGTACGTGTACACCGCCGACGCGCGGCTGATGGCGGTCTTCGGCGAGGCCCGGCGCTACCCGGTGACCATCGAGCAGGTGCCGCTGCGCCTGCGCCAGGCCTTCCTGGCGATCGAGGACGCGCGCTTCTACGAACACGGTGGCGTGGACTACAAGGGCACCGGCCGCGCGATCTGGCTGATGGCCACCACGCGCAGCCTGAAGGTCCCGGGCGGGTCGACCATCACCCAGCAGGTGGCGCGCCAGTTCTACCTCAGCCCGGAGGTCAAGCTGCGGCGCAAGGCCGCGGAAATGCTGCTGGCGATGCGCATGGAGGACGAGCTGACCAAGGACGAGATCCTGGCGCTGTACCTCAACAAGAGCTTCTTCGGCAACCGCGCCTACGGCGTGGGCGCCGCGGCGGAGTTCTACTACGGCAAGAAGCTGGACGAGCTGTCGCTGGACGAGATGGCCTCCCTGGCCGGCATCCCGAAGTTCCCCTCCTCCGGCAACCCGCTCAGCAACCCCGAGCGGGCGAGGATCCGCCGCGACTACATCCTCGACCGGATGGCCGAACTGGGCTACGTGAGCGCCGCCGAGGCCGAGCAGGCCAAGGCGGTACCCATGCACGCCGGCGCACACGAGCCGCCGCTGGAGGCTTCCGCGCCCTACGTGGCGGAGATGGTGCGGCAGGAGATGATCACCCGCTACGGGCCCGAGGCACTGACCCGCGGCTACCGCGTCACCACGACGATCGACCCGGAGATGCAGGCCGCGGCCGACCTGGCCGTGCGCGAGGGCCTGCGCCTGTACGACCACCGCCACGGCTGGCACGGGGTGGAGCGCAAGGTCGAGCTTCCGGATTCGGCCGATGACGCCGCCCTGGCCCGCGAACTGCGGGGCACGCCGGCCCAGGCCGACCTGCTGCCGGCGATCGTCGCCGCCACCGCCGCCGACGGCAGCGCCGAGGTCGTGCTGGCCGACGGCACCCGCGCGACCCTGGCCGCCGGCTCGGCGCGCTGGGCCGGCAAGAATCCCGCCGCCCTGCTCGCGCGCGGGGACGTGGTGCGCGTGCGCCACGACGGCGACAAGGGCCCCGTGCTGGACCAGGTTCCACGTGGCCAGGCCGCGCTGGTCTCGGTGGACGCCAATACCGGCGCGCTGCGTGCACTGGTCGGCGGTTACAGCTTCGCCGGCAACAAGTTCAACCGCGCGACCCAGGCGCGGCGCCAGCCCGGCTCCAGCTTCAAGCCGTTCGTCTACGCTGCGGCCTTCGAGAAGGGCTTCAACCCGGCCTCCATCGTGCTTGACGCGCCAGTGGTGTTCCGCGACCGCCGCGGCAAGACCTGGTCGCCGCAGAACGACGGCGGCGGCTTCCGTGGCCCGATGCGCCTGCGCGAGGCGCTGGTGCAGTCGCGCAACCTGGTCTCGGTGCGCATGCTCGACGCCATCGGCGTCGACTTCGCCCGGACCTATATCAGCCAGTTCGGGTTCGACCAGGCGGAGCTGCCGCCCAACCTGTCGATGTCGCTGGGCACCGCCTCGTTGACCCCGCTGTCGGTGGCACGCGGATACGCGGTCTTCGCCAACGGCGGCTCGCTGGTGGACACCTGGTTCATCGACGAGGTGCGCGACCGCGACGGCCAGGTCGTGTTCAAGGCCGAGCCGGCGATGGCCTGCCGTGGCTGTGGCGGCACCGGCGCTGCCGCCGGTGGCGCCCAGCAGGTGGTGGACGGCTTCAATTTCGGCGCACTGCCGGCAGCGGGCAGTGCAGCCCCCGCCCAGGCGTCCGGTGCGACCGGGGCGGCCCAGGCCCAGGCCCCGGCCGCCCCGGTGGCGCGCCCCGAGGGGCCGGTGGCGCCACGCGCGATCGACGAGCGCACCGCCTACCAGCTGGTGTCGATGATGCGCGACGTCGTCCAGCGCGGTACCGGCACCGCGGCCAAGGTCCTGGAGCGGGAGGACGTCGGCGGCAAGACCGGCTCCACCAACGACCACCGCGATGCGTGGTTCTCCGGTTTCGGCGGCACCCTCGCCACCACCGTCTGGGTCGGGCGCGACGACTTCAAGTCGCTCGGCTACCGCGAGTACGGCGGCCGCGCCGCGCTGCCGATCTGGATCGACTTCATGCGGGTGGCCCTGGACGGGCAGCCGGTGGCGGCCAACGCCCCCCCGGACGGCATGGTCCAGGTGTACGTGGACGATGCCGGCCGCATCTCCACCAGCGGCGGCGGACGCACCGAGTACCTGAAGGTCGAGGACCTGGAGCGGATGCAGAACAGCCTGGACTACCTGGCTCCCGAATCGATGGACGAAGAGGCGTTCGACATCTTCTGAACGCAGGCGCGGCGCCGTGACCCGGCTGTCACCGTGCCGCGCTACATTGCCCCAGGGTCACCACGGGGAATGGCGATGGCACGGGCACACCAGCACGCCGCGGGCAGGCACGAGGAGCGCCGGCGACGGCTGGCGCACGAGGCGGCCCGGCTGATGGCCGAGGGTGGCATCCGCGATTACCAGCAGGCCAAGCGCAAGGCGGCCAGCCGCATGGGCATCCATGACGAGGCCGCGCTGCCGCGCAATGAGGAGATCGACCAGGCGCTGCGCGAATATCAGCGGCTGTTCCGCGGCCCGGCGCAGGCGAACGCGGTGCGGGCGCGGCGGGATGCCGCGACCGGGGCCATGGAATTCCTCGCCCGGTTCCAGCCCCGCCTGGCCGGCCCGGTGCTGGAGGGCACCGCCGATGAAGACGCCCCGGTGCTCCTGCACCTGCATGTGGACGACCCGGACGCGGTGGCGCGCTTCCTGGACGAACACGCCATCCCGGCCGAGCCGCGCACCCGGCGCGTGCGACTGGACCGCGCCCGCGAGCTGGATGCCGTCGTGTGGATGTTCGATGCGGACGGGCTGGGCTTCGAACTGCTCGTGCTGCCGGAGGCCGTGCTGCGCCAGGCGCCCCTTTCACCGCTGAACGAGCGGCCGATGCAGCGGGCATCGCTTGCCCAGCTGCGCGCGCTGCTGCAGCACGATCCCGGCGCCGGGTGACGCGCCGCGCGGCCGTGGCGCGTGCCGTCGCTGCCCCGCCCGTGTCCCGGGCCCGCGACCGTCCACGGGCCCCGGGCCGCCCCGTATCCGCCGCCCATACGACAGACGCCCCGCACGGGGCGGGGCGTCATCGATCGCCAACGGCAGCCCGGCTCAGCGCTGGCCGGCGGCCTTGTAGTCGCGCACGTCGTGGCCGGTGTAGATCTGGCGGGGACGGCCGATCTTCGCTTCCGGGTCGACCTGCTGCTCCAGCCAGTGCGACACCCAGCCGGCGGTACGACCGATGGCGAACATCACGGTGAACATCTCGGTCGGGATCTTCAGCGCCTTGTAGATGATGCCGCTGTAGAAATCCACGTTCGGGTACAGCTTGCGCTGGATGAAGTAGTCGTCCTTGAGCGCGGCCTCCTCCAGGCGCATCGCCACTTCCAGCAGCGGATCGTCCACGCCCAGCTCGCCGAGCACCTTGTGGGTCATCTCGCGGATGATCTTGGCGCGCGGGTCGAAGTTCTTGTAGACGCGGTGGCCGAAGCCCATCAGGCGGAAACCGGACTCCTTGTCCTTGGCCTTGGCCACGGCGGAGGCGACGTTCTTCGCATCGCCGATCTCCTCCAGCATCTTCAGCACCGCCTCGTTGGCGCCGCCGTGCGCGGGGCCCCACAGCGCGGTGATGCCCGCGGCCACCGAGGCGTACGGGTTGGCGCCGGTCGAACCGACCAGGCGCACGGTCGAGGTCGAGGCGTTCTGCTCGTGGTCGGCGTGCAGGATGAACAGCAGGTCCAGGGCCTTGGCCACGACCGGGTTCATTTCCAGCGGCTCGCTCGGCACCTCGAACATCATGTGCAGGAAGCGGTCGACGTACTCGAGGTTGTTGCGCGGGTAGCGGATCGGCCAGCCGATCGAGTAGCGGTAGGCGGCCGCGGCCAGGGTCGGCATCTTCGCCAGCAGGCGGATGGCGGCCAGGCGGCGCTGCTCCGGATCGTTCTGGTCCAGGGTGTCGTGGTAGAACGCGGAGAGCGAGGCGACGCTGCCGGCCAGCATGGCCATCGGGTGCGCGTCGTAGTTGAAGCCCTGCAGGAAGTTCTTCAGCGACTCGTGCATCATCGTGTGATGCGTGACGTCGTGCTCGAACTTCTTGAACTCGGCCGGGGTCGGCAGTTCGCCGTTCATCAGCAGGTAGGCCACCTCCAGGAAGCTGGAATGCTCGGCGAGCTGCTCGATCGGGTAGCCGCGGTACAGCAGCACGCCGTTGTCGCCATCGATGTAGGTGATGGCCGACTTGCAGCTGGCGGTGGCGGTGAAACCGGAATCGTAGGTGAAAAGGCCGGTTTCCCTCGTCAGCTTCGAGATGTCGATGCAGTCGTTGCCCAGCGTCGGCTTCAGCACCGGCAGGGACACCGACTTGTCGCCGGCATTCAACGTGACCTGGTCAAGATTGGACACGGTGTGCGCTCCTCTTTGGGGTAAGCGCGACCCGTCGCGCCATGGCGCAAGGGCTCGCGGTAGGGGGGTCCGCGGCGAACGCCACGAAACGCGCCAATTATCGCATAGGCCATCCGGCCGGGTCCGCTGGACGGAAGTCGTAGACGTGGCACCGCCGGCACGCAGCGTCCCGTGCGGCCGGACGACGCGCACGGCAAAGCGGCCGCAAGCTTGCGGCCGCCCTGTCTGGATCACATCGGCGGGAGGCGCGCGCCTGGCGCGCCGGCCCGATCAGCGCGCGTAGCGGCGCTGGAACTTGTCGATGCGGCCGCTGGTGTCCATGACCTTGTGCTTGCCCGTGTAGAACGGGTGCGAGGCCGAGGAGATTTCGATCTTGACCAGCGGATAGTCGTTGCCGTCTTCCCACTTCACCGACTCCTTGGCGGTGGACGCCAGGGTCGAACGGGTCAGGAACTTGAAGTCGGAGGTGACGTCGTGGAAGACGACTTCGCGATACTCGGGATGGATGTCGGCCTTCATGGCGGCGCACCGTAGGCTGTAGCGGACTGAGCCCGGCATTCTAGTGGCAGGGGGCGGTCCGGCGCAAGCCGCCCGCCCCGCCAGGCCGCCTCAGGCTGCCGCCAGGGCCGCGCGGACGCGCGCGTTGAAACGGGCCTGGTCATAGCGCAGCAGGATCCGCGCGTTGTCCGCGGCGCCGGTCTGGCGGTTCCAGTCCACCGCCGTCAGGCCGCGGGTCAGGCGGCCCTCGGTCTCCACCGCCACCGGCCGGTCGGCGGTTTCCACCGCTCCGTCCGGCTCCAGCGCCCAGGCCATCGCCAGCGAGTCGGCCGAATGCCAGTGGTCGCCGCGGCGGTCCTCCGACCACAGCCGCGTCTGGCGCGAGATCGCCTCGTAGAACCTTGCCCGCGGCGAGCCGGCGGCAAGCCACTGCTCCACCTCGCGGTGCAGGAAGCCATGGGCCAGGGTCGCCTCCCAGTCGGCCAGGTCGTAGCGCGGGAAGCCGGAGAGCACCACGTGCGCGGCCTCTGGATCGAAGCCGACGTTGAACTCGGCCACCGGGGTGATGTTGCCGTGCGCGCTGACCGCCCCGCCCATCACCACCAGCCGCGCCACGCGCTGCGGGAGGGTCGGATCGAGGCGCAGCGCCAGGGCCAGGTTGGTCAGCGGACCGAGCGCGACCAGCAGCAGCCGGCCGGCGTGCTCGTGCGAGAGCCGCAGGATCGCCAGCGCGGCGTGCTCGGGCTCGGCCTGGCCAGCGGGGTCGGGGTAGCCGACGTCGCCGAAGCCGTCCCGTCCGTGCACGTGGGCGGCGTCCTCGCGCGGCATGTGCACCAGCGGTCGGTCGCAACCTGCGAACACCGGTACCTGCGGGCAGCCGGCCACCTCGCGCAACTTCAGCGCGTTGCGCACGGTGTGTTCCAGGCCGACGTTGCCGGCGGCGATGGTCAGCCCGACCACCTCGTGCCCGGGCGCGTCGAACGCCATCAGCAGGGCCAGGGCATCGTCCACGCCCGGGTCGGTGTCGATCAGCAGCGGGATCCGGTCGCTCATCGGGGGTTTGTTCCTTGCAGCGGGGCCGCGCAGTGTCGCCGCTGCGGCGCAGGTGCGGCAATGGCGCGCGGCCGGCGTTCAGGCGCCGGCATAGCGTGCCGCGCCGCCGATCCAGCGCGCGATCACGCGGTCGGCCACGTCCGGATGGTCACCGAGCAGCTGTTCGGCAAGCCGGTGGACCGCCGGCAGCAGGTCCGCATCGCGCGCCAGGTCGGCGACGCGGAACGCGGCCAGGCCGGTCTGGCGGGTGCCGAGCAGTTCGCCGGGCCCCCGCAGCTTCAGGTCCTCCTCGGCGATCACGAACCCGTCGCCGGTCCGCCGCAGCACGTCCAGCCGCTGCCGGGCCATTGCCGACAGCGGTGGCTGGTACAGCAGCACGCAGCTGGAAGCCGCCGACCCGCGACCCACCCGCCCCCGCAGCTGGTGCAGCTGGGCCAGCCCCAGGCGCTCGGCGTTCTCCACGATCATCAGCGAGGCATTGGGCACGTCCACCCCGACCTCGATCACCGTGGTCGCCACCAGCAGGTCGACCTGGCCGTCCTTGAACGCACGCATCGCCGCCTGCTTGGCCGCCGCCTTCATCCGGCCGTGGACCAGGCCCACGCGCACACCCGGCAGCTGCGCGGTGAGGTCGGCGAACGTGCGCTCTGCCGCCTGCGCCTGCAGCCCCGGCCCCTGGCCCGGTCGCGCGTCCTCCGCCTCCTCGATCAGGGTGCAGACCCAGTAGACCTGGCGCCCCTGGGCGCAGGCCAGGCGGATGCGTTCGACCAGTTCGGGCCGGCGGTCCGCGCTGACGGCCACCGTCTGCACCGGGGTGCGTCCCGGCGGCAGCTCGTCGATGGCCGACACGTCCAGGTCGGCATAGGCGGTCATCGCCAGGGTCCGCGGGATCGGGGTGGCGGTCATCACCAGCTGGTGCGGCACGTGCCCGTGGGCCGGCCCCTTGTCGCGCAGGGCCAGGCGCTGCTGCACGCCGAAGCGGTGCTGTTCGTCGACCACCACCAGCACCAGGTCGTGGAACGCGACGCCCTCCTGCATCAGCGCATGGGTCCCCACCACCACCTGGGCCGCACCGGATGCCACCTCGGCCAGCGTGGCGGCACGCGCCTTGCCCGTCACCTTGCCGGCCAGCCAGGCGATGCGGATGCCCAGCGGCTCCAGCCACGCGCGCAGGTTGGCCAGGTGCTGCTCGGCCAGCAGTTCGGTCGGGGCGGCCAACGCGACCTGGCCGCCGTGTTCCACCGCCAGGGTGGCGGCCAGGGCGGCCACGACGGTCTTGCCCGAGCCGACGTCGCCCTGCACCAGCCGCTGCATCGGGCTGGGGCGGGCCAGGTCCTGGCGCACCTGCTCGAATACCCGCCTTTGCGCCCCGGTCAGGGCGAACGGCAACTGTGCCTGCAGGCGCTGGGCCAGCGGCGATGGTCCGCCGAGCGCGCGGGCGCGCAGTTGCTGCTGCGCCAGGCGCTGGCGCCGCAATCCGAGGTGGTGTGCCAGCAGTTCCTCCAGCGCCAGCCGGCGCTGCGCCGGATGGGTGCCTGCGGACAGGCGTGCCAGGTCCTCCCCGGCAGCAGGCCGGTGCAGCACCAGCAGCGATTCGCGCAGGCCGGGCAGGCCGGCCACGGCGCTGGCGTCCGGCGGCAACAGCTCCAGCGCCTCGGCCGGCGGCAGCCGGTCCACCGCCTGGCCGATCAGCCGCCGCAGCGTGGCCGGGCCGACACCCTCGATCGCCGGATAGACCGGATCCAGGGCATCCCCGAGCGCCGGATCCTCGTCCGCCGCGAGCACCCGGTAGCTGGGATGGACGATCTCCAGGCCGTTCTGGCCCGGGCGCGGGGTACCGAAGCAGCGCACCCGCACCCCCGGGCGGAACTGCGCGACCTGGGCGGCACGGAAATGGAAGAACCGCAGCACCAGGCTGCGGTGGGTGCCATCGCTGAGCGCCACCCGCAAGGTGGCACGGAACCGGAACCCGCGCTCGACCGCCTCGACCGTGCCTTCGACCTGCGCCGGCTCGCCGTTGCGAAGGTCGGCGATGGCCGTCAGCCGGGTGCGGTCCTCGTAACGCAGCGGCAGCAGGAACCAGAGGTCCTGCACGCGCTCCAGCCCTCGTGCGGCCAGGGTCGCGCCGACCTTGCCACCTACCCCGCGCAGTGAAGTCAGCGGCGCGGCGCCCTGCGCCGCGAGCGCCGGGACCGGGGCACGGAGCGCGGCCACGCCCGCGCCGTCAGCCCAGCACCATCACCGCGTCGGCCTCGAACGCCACGCCG
>JBQGEI010000161.1:0-8688 GCA_052039535.1 Pseudoxanthomonas sp. | reverse complement strand
TAGCGCTTCAGGATCTCGGTGGCCTCGGACAGGATCGAGACCGCGTCAGGACGCAGGGTCGACTTGTCGAAGTCGAAGTTCACGCCCTTCAGGTCGATCGAGACCGGGACCGGGCAGCCGTCCGGACCGATGGCCTGGCCGGCCTGCGAACCCGGGCACTTGTCGTCGCAGTTGTTGACGCCGTCGCCGTCGTCGTCCAGGTCGGCGC
This sequence comes from Pseudoxanthomonas sp., assembly GCA_052039535.1. Lineage (GTDB taxonomy): Bacteria > Pseudomonadota > Gammaproteobacteria > Xanthomonadales > Xanthomonadaceae > Pseudoxanthomonas. The sequence continues at coordinate 8,480 of JBQGEI010000161.1, read as the reverse complement.
AGCTCGGGGCGACCGGAGCCGGGGCCGGCGGCGGGGCGGCGACCGGAGCCGGGCCCAGCGGGATCACGACGCCGACCGAAGCCAGCACGTCGCCGAACCAGTCCTCGTTCGGGGAAGCCATGCTCTGGTCGTCGAAGTCGCCACGGTAGGCAACTTCGGCACGCATGGCGACGCGGTTGTCGAAGGTGGTCTGCAGGCCGATACCGACCTTGGCGGCCAGGTTGCCGTCCTCGCGCTGCGCCGGGGAAGCCGGGCTCGGGATCACGTACTCCTCTTCGGAGTACTGGTAGCCGACGCCGAACAGGAAGTACGGGTTCCAGCCGCGGCCCTCACGGACCAGGTGGCGGCGGAAGTCCAGCGACACGCCGTACTGGCTCCAGTTCAGGTCTTCGTTGGCGTCGAAGCTCGGGTTCTGGTAGTTCAGCTCGGCGTCCACCGACCACAGCGGGCTGATGAACTTGCCCAGGCCCAGGGTGCCGAACGGGGCGTCGTCGGTGCCGCGGTCGCTGTCCTGGAAGTTGAAGCCGGCCGAGCCGGTCAGGTACCAGCGATCGTCGAACTCCTGCGCGGAAGCCGCCTGGGCCACGGCCAGGCCGCCAAGCAGCGCAGCAGTCAGAATCTTCTTGTTCATCTCATGCTCCTTGATGATACGGGGGATTATCCGGGAACGAACCCAGTTGCCTCAGGATTCAAATCAGACATGCGCTTTCAGCGGCATATCCTGACGGCCGCTTGTGTCACGACGTCGGCGCGCAGGTTAGGCGCGGCGATGTGAAGGCGATGTTAACAGTCACATAACATGTGAATTGACGGCGGCGGGTTTTCCATTCCAGCGCCGATGCGCATTACCGGCGCGGGTCGGCACGCGTTTCCCGTTGCCATGTCAGCGCGCGCGACACGCTGCGTATGATGGCCCCACCTCCAACGGACCTGCGGAGCGCGCGCATGAAAGCAGTGGCATTGACCCGTTACCTGCCGATCGACCACCCCGATTCACTGCAGGACGTGGAACTGCCGCAGCCGGCACCCGGCCCGCGCGATCTGCTGGTGCGGGTGGAGGCGGTGTCGGTCAATCCGGTCGATGCGAAAGTGCGCGCGCCGCGCGAGGCGGTGGAAACCACGCCGCGCGTGCTGGGATTCGATGCGGCCGGCGTGGTCGAGGCGGTGGGCAGCGAGGTTTCGCTGTTCCAGCCCGGCGATGAGGTGTATTACGCCGGCGACATCACACGCGCCGGCAGCAACGCGCAATACCAGCTGGTGGACGAGCGCATCGCCGGCGCGCGCCCGGCGACGCTGGATTTCGCCGAGGCCGCCGCACTCCCGCTCACCACGCTCACCGCGTGGGAACTGCTGTTCGAACGCATGCCCTACGACTTCGACGGCGACAACCGCGGCCGCCGGCTGCTGGTGGTCGGTGGTGCCGGCGGCGTGGGCTCGATCGCGATCCAGCTCGCACGCCATGCCGGATTCACCGTCATCGCCACCGCGTCGCGCCCGCAGAGCGTGGCGTGGTGCCAGCGCATGGGCGCGCATGAGGTCATCGACCATCGCCAGCCGCTGGCGCCGCAGCTGCGGGCGCTGGGCATCGAGGGCGTCGAGGCGGCGATCAACCTGGCCGACACCGACCGTTACTGGGACGAGCTCGGCCAGCTGCTTGCGCCGCAAGGGCACGTGGGCCTGATCGTCGAGCCGGCGGGCGCGCTGCGCATCGGCGACCCGTACAAGTCCAAGTGCATCGGCATCCACTGGGAATTCATGTTCGCCCGGGCGCGTTACGGCACCGAGGACATGATCTGCCAGCACCGCATCCTCAACCGGGTCGGCAGCCTGGTGGAGGCCGGTGAACTGCAGAGCACGCTGACCGCGGTGCTGGGGCCGATCAATGCCGCCCACCTGCGCGAGGCGCACCGGCAGGTGGAATCCGGCTCGACGATCGGCAAGCTGGCCCTGGCCGGCTGGGAGTAACCCCCGCTTGCCCGGGGTGGGGCTTTCGCCGAGGATGGCAGGCATCCATACGCACGCGTATCTGCCATGACGCCCGCTGACGCCCGCCTGCCCTACCCGCACCTGTTCACGCCCCTGGATCTGGGTTTCACCACCCTGCGCAACCGGATCCTGATGGGCTCGATGCACACGGGCCTGGAAGACCGGGCGCGCGATTTCCCGAAACTGGCGGCCTACCTGGCCGAACGTGCCGCCGGTGGCGCCGGCCTGATCGTCACTGGCGGCTTCGCGCCGAACATGGCCGGCTGGCTCAAGCCCTTCGGCGGCAAGCTGTCCTGGCCATGGGAAACCGCCCCGCATCGCCAGCTCACCTCCGCGGTGCACGGCCACGGCGCCAGGCTGTGCCTGCAGCTGCTGCACGCCGGGCGCTACGGCTACCACCCGCTGCAGGTCGCACCGTCGCCGATCAAGGCGCCGATCAACCCGTTCACCCCGAGGGCGCTGTCCGCGCGTGGCGTGGAGCGCCAGATCGCCGCCTTCGCCAGCGCCGCCGCGCGCGCCCGCGACGCCGGCTACGACGGCGTGGAGGTGATGGGATCGGAGGGCTACCTGATCAATCAGTTCACCGTTCCGCGCACCAACCGCCGACAGGACGCCTGGGGCGGCGACACGGCGCGGCGCATGCGCTTCGCGGTGGAGATCGTGCGCCGCATCCGCGAGGCCTGCGGGCCGGACTTCATCATCATCTACCGGCTCTCGCTGCTGGACCTGGTCGAGGACGGCAATGCCTGGGAGGAGGTGGTGGCCCAGGCGCGCGCCGTGGAAGCGGCCGGCGCGACCCTCATCAACTCCGGCTTCGGCTGGCACGAGGCGCGGATCCCGACCATCGCCACCTCCGTGCCCCGTGCGGCGTTCGCGGGGATCACCGCCCGGCTGCGCCCGGAGGTCGGCATCCCGGTGGTGGCGGTCAACCGCATCAACACCCCCGAGGTGGCCGAGCGGATCCTCGCCAAGGGCCAGGCCGACATGGTCTCCCTGGCACGGCCGCTGCTGGCCGACCCGCAATGGCCGGCCAAGGCCCGTGCCGGCCGCGCCGGGTCGATCAACACCTGCATCGCCTGCAACCAGGCCTGCCTGGACCACATCTTCCAGGGCAAGGTCGCCAGCTGCCTGGTCAATCCGCGCGCGGGCCACGAGACCGAGCTCAACTACCTGCCGACGCCCGCCCCGCGCCGGATCGCGGTGGTAGGTGCCGGTCCGGCTGGCCTGGCCTGCGCCACGGTCGCCGCACAGCGGGGCCACCATGTCACCCTGTTCGAGGCCTCGGACCGCATCGGCGGGCAGTTCAACCTGGCCGCGCGGATCCCGGGCAAGGAGGAATTCCGCGAAACGCTGCGCTACTTCCAGCACCGGATCGCCGAGACCGGGGTCGAGCTGCGCCTGGGCACCGCCGCCGGGCCTGCCGAACTGGCCGGCTTCGACCACATCGTGCTGGCCACCGGCGTGGTTCCGCGCAGGGTGGACTTCCCCGGCGCCACCGATCCGCGTGTCGTGGGCTACCTGGACGTCCTCGAGGGCCGGATACGGGCCGCCGACAGTGTGGCGATCATCGGCGCCGGCGGCATCGGCTTCGACGTGGCCGAGTTCCTGGTCCAGGACGGCCCGTCCTCCACCCTGGATCCGCCGCGCTGGCATGCCGAATGGGGCGTCGACCTGACCGGCCGCAGTCCTGGCGGACTGGCCCCTGCGCGCCCGGAACCACCGGCGCGGCAGGTATGGCTGCTGCAACGCTCGCCCGGGCGGCCGGGCGCGCGCCTGGGCAAGACCACCGGCTGGATCCACCGGGCCACGCTCAAGGCCCGCCAGGTGCGCATGGTCGGCGGGGTCGAATACCTGGGCATGGAGCCGCAGGGCTTCCGCGTGCGGGTCGATGGCGAGGAACAGGTACTGGCGGTGGGCACGGTGGTGGTGTGCGCCGGCCAGGAACCGCAGCGTGAACTCCAGGCCCGGCTGCAGGCGGCCGGCATCAGCGCACCGGTGCACCTGATCGGCGGCGCCGACGTGGCGGCCGAACTGGATGCCCGCCGGGCGATCGACCAGGGAAGCCGGCTGGCTGCAGGCTTCTGAGGCAGCGGCCACGGCGCTGGGCGGCGCGGGTACGGATACCGCATTCAGCCTGGGCCACGCGCTGGATGCCAGGGCCCGAGGCCTTCACACCGCGGTGAGCAACCCTGCTGCACGCTGCGCGGCGCCTGCGAAAAGCGTGCATCAATCCCTTCACTGGAGACCCAAATCCGGCAGTGCGTCACGGTTCCAGCGGCACTCCGTGGGCCCGGTGTCAAGCTGCAGCGTTCAGTTTCGGTTGGGGAAATCGCACCTATCGTGCGCGCCACCTCGACCTGCCTCCCTCATTGGCAGGTCCTGCCGGCCACTTTGCCGGCACCCGGGCGGCCCGTGGAGAAGGCCGCCTCCCCATGACGCCCCGCGTGTCTTCCGCCCTCCCGTTCCGGGCTGGTGCCGACAGCGTAGACGGAGCAAGGAGACATATATGAAGCTGGCCTGGATTCTCTGGCTGTCGCAGTTCCTGCCTCAGCCGGCCGCCGATTCGCTGTGCCTGAGTACCACTGTTTACCTGGAAGCCCGCGACCAGAGCCTGCGCGGGCAGCAGGCGGTTGCCGAGGTGGCCCTGCGTCGCCTGGACAGCGGCCTGTGGGGTGACTCGATGTGCGACGTGGTCACCGCGCGCAAGCAGTTCGCCCCGACCATCGTCTCGCCCAACACCCGGCTGCGGAACATGGACGCATGGGGCCGTTCGGTCGGCGTCGCCCTTGATGCCGAGCGCAACTGGGCCCTTCCGGTCGGCCAGCGCAAGGAGATCGTGCCGGGCGCCAGCCACTTCGCGGCCCACGCCATCGCGAGCCCCAGCTGGTCCAACTCCTACCAGGTGGCGACGATCGGGGACCACACGTTCTATCGTGTGCAGCGGCTCAAGCCGCGAACCTGACCTGGCGCCGCGTCCCGCGGCGGCCATCCCCGACTGCGAGGATCCATGAAGCTCTATACCAAGCCCGGCGCCTGCTCCACGGCCATCCATGTCGACCTGTGCTGGATCGGCCAGCCATTCGAGGTCCAGGTCATGGATGCCGAGGGCATGAAGGGCCCCGCCTTCCGCGCCCTCAACCCCTCCGGCTCGGTGCCGGTGCTGGTCGACGGCGACTTCGCCCTGACCCAGAACGCGGCGATCGTCGGCTACCTGGCCGACCTGTTCCCCGGCGCCGGCCTTGCCGGCGACGGCAGCCCCCGGCAGCGGGCCGAGGCCAACCGCTGGCTGTCGTTCGTCAATTCCGACCTGCATCCGGCGTTCAAGCCGATGTTCGGCCCGGCCGGCTTCATCGGTGAGGAGAGCCAGTACGACGCGCTCCGCGCGGCCGCCCGCATCCGCGTGCGCGGCCTGTTCGAGGGTGCCGACCGGGTGTTGCGCGACCGGCAATGGCTGGCGGGCTTCCGCAGCTATGCCGACCCCTACTTCTATATGACGGTGCTGTGGGCCGGCCGCACCGGCGTAGACCTGTCCGGGCTGGACGGCGTGGCGGCGTTCGCCGCGCGCATGGCGGCCGACCCGGGCGTGCAGCGCGCGTTCCAGGCCGAAGGCCTCGCCTGAGGCCGGCGGCGCCCGCGTGGGCGCCCTCCCCTGGTACAGCCGGCTGCCGTGGCCGGGGACCGTGGCCCGGGCGCCCGCCCTGGCCCCGGCTCAGTCCGACAGCGCCCGCTCCCAGAACACCGCGAAATCCTCGCCCCGGCTCTTGGCCAGGGCCTGGCGCAGCTCCGGCAGCACCTGGCGCAGCCCCGCCGCGTCGGTACAGCGCTCGATCTTCAGCTGCAGGAAATAGCCACGCAGCCCCAGGTGGGCACGCACCGCTTCGCTCATGTGCTCATAGAGGCGCACGTAGTCGCCGGCTTCGCTGGCGGTCGGCAGCGTTGTGCCGACGGCAGGCGTGGCGGCGGCTGGTGCGGGAGCGGGCATCGGTGCCGCCTGGCCCGTCGCCACGGCGGGCGCGGTCACGGTGCCAGCCCGGCCACTGCCGCCTGCCGCCCGGGCCAGCCCGGCCGCATCGAACCCCTGGTTGCCGCCGAGCGGCTCGATCAGGCCGTCGGCCAGCAGCCGCTCCAGCGCGTCGTCCGGCGCCTTCACGCCGGCGCCGACCTGGCGCAGTTCGGCCAGCGTGCGCTGGCCGTCCACCATCAGCAGGACCGTCCGCAGTTGCGGCGGCAGCTTGCGGGCGCGGTCGCGGATCTCGTCGCGGCCCGCGTCGGTCTTCCGGTAAATGCCTTCGCGCATGTTTCCCCCCCAGGAATACGCGAAGGCACCATATCACTGCCGCTGGGCCAATGGCACGAAGGCCAGGTTCTCCGGGCCGGTGTAGTTGGCGCTGGGGCGGATGATCTTGCCGTCCTGGCGCTGCTCGATCACATGGGCGCTCCAGCCGGCGGTGCGGGCCAGCACGAACAGCGGGGTGAACATGGCCGTCGGCACGCCCATCATGTGGTAGCTGACCGCGCTGAACCAGTCCAGGTTGGGGAACATCTTCTTGATGTCCCACATCACCGTCTCCAGCCGCTCGGCGATGTCGTACATCTTCATGCTGCCCTGCTCGGCCGACAGCTGGCGCGCCACGTCCTTGATCACCTGGTTGCGGGGGTCGCCGACGGTGTAGACCGGGTGGCCGAAGCCGATCACCACTTCCTTGCGCTCGACCCTGGCCCGGATGTCCGCCTCGGCCTCCTCCGGGGTGTCGTAGCGCTTCTGCACCTCGAAGGCGACCTCGTTGGCGCCACCGTGCTTGGGTCCGCGCAGCGCGCCGATCGCCCCGGCGATGCAGCTGTGCATGTCCGAGCCGGTGCCGGCGATCACCCGCGCGGTGAAGGTGGAGGCGTTGAACTCGTGCTCGGCGTACAGGATCAGCGAGGTGTGCATCGCCTTGACCCACGACTCGCGCGGCTTCCCGCCGTGCAGCAGGTGCAGGAAGTGGCCACCGATGGAGTCGTCGTCGGTCTCCACGTCGATGCGCTTGCCGTTGTGGCTGAAGTGGTACCAGTACAGCAGCATCGAGCCGAACGAGGCCATCAGCCTGTCGGCGATGTCGCGCGCACCGGGATGGTTGTGGTCGTCCTTCTCAGGCGCGATGCAGCCCAGCACCGAAACGCCGGTGCGCATCACGTCCATCGGATGGGCCGACGGCGGCAGCTGCTCCAGCGCGGCCTTGACCGCCGCCGGCACGCCGCGCAGCGACTTCAGCTTGGCCTTGTAGCCGGCCAGCTCGGCGCGGTTGGGCAGCTTGCCGTGGACCAGCAGGTAGGCGATCTCCTCGAACTCGCTGGACTGGGCCAGGTCGAGGATGTCGTAGCCGCGGTAGTGCAGGTCGTTGCCGCTGCGGCCGACGGTGCACAGCGCGGTATTCCCGGCGGCGGTGCCGGACAGGGCAACGGACTTCTTCGGCTTGAACGGCGTGGCGGGGGCGGTGGTGTCGCTCATCTTGATGCTCCTGGTTCGGTGCGCGGCCGGCGCGGGGCCGGGCCGGATGCGGTCACTTCCTGGCGGCGAACAGCGCGTCGAGCTTGCCTTCGAAGGCGTGGTAGCCGATGCGGTCGTACAGCTCCTCGCGGGTCTGCATGCTGTCGACCACCGCCTTCTGGTGGCCGTCGCGGCGGATGGCCTGGTACACGTTCTCGGCCGCCTTGTTGGCGGCGCGGAACGCCGACAGCGGGAACAGCTGGATGGCCACGCCGGCCGAGGCCAGTTCCTCGCGCGAGAACAGCGGGGTCTTGCCGAACTCGGTGATGTTGGCCAGCACCGGCACCTTCACCGCATCGACGAAGCGGCGGTAGGTGTCCAGGTCGTAGGCGGCCTCGGCGAAGATGCCATCGGCACCGGCCTCCACGCAGGCGATGGCACGCTCGATCGCCGCGTCCACGCCGTCGACCTGGATCGCGTCGGTACGCGCGATCAGGAAGAAGTCCCCGTCGGTCTTCGCATCGGCCGCGGCCTTGACCCGGTCGACCATCTCGCCCTGGGACACGATCTCCTTGCCCGGGCGGTGGCCGCAGCGCTTGGCGCCGACCTGGTCCTCGATGTGGCACGCCGCGGCGCCGGCCTTGATCAGCGACTTGATCGTGCGCTCGATGTTGAACGCGCTCGGGCCGAAGCCGGTGTCGATGTCGACCATCAGCGGCAGGTCGCACACGTCGGTGATGCGACGGGTGTCGATCAGCACGTCCTCGAGCGTATTGATACCCAGGTCCGGCAGGCCCAGCGAGCCGGCGGCGACGCCACCGCCGGAGAGGTAGATCGCCTTGTAGCCGGCGCGCCTGGCCAGCAGGGCGTGGTTGGCATTGATGGCGCCGATCACCTGCAGCGGGGATTCGGCGGCCAGGGCGGCGCGGAAGCGGGCGCCAGCGGAAACGGGGGACATGCGGGGAACTCCTGGGCACGGCGGGCAGTGCACGCGACGCCGGCAATGTGTCACCCTGTGACCAGT
>JBQGEI010000160.1:0-1784 GCA_052039535.1 Pseudoxanthomonas sp. | reverse complement strand
GGCGTGTCCAAGTCCTCGATGCAGCCGGTGTGGGACGGCAAGCAGTTCGTGCCGCGCCTGACCCTGCCGCTGTCGCTGAGCTACGACCATCGCGTGATCGACGGCGCCGCCGCCGCGCGCTTCACCAGCTATCTGGCCCAGGTCCTCGCGGACATGCGCCGCGTGCTGCTGTAACGGAGGGCACATGGCGAACACGATCGAAATCAGGGTTCCGGACATCGGCGACTACAGCGACGTCCCGGTCATCGAAGTGCTGGTGGCGGTGGGCGACACCGTGGCCAAGGACCAGGGCCTGGTGACCCTGGAGTCGGACAAGGCCACGCTGGAAGTGCCGTCCACGGCCGCAGGCGTGGTCCGCGAGATCAAGGTGAAGGTCGGCGACGCGCTGTCCGAGGGCAGCGTCGTGCTGGTGCTGGAAACCGAAGGCGCCGCGGCGGCCCCGAAGGCGGCTGCCGCTGCCGCCCCGGCCGCCCCGGCTGCCCCGGCTGCCCCGGCTGCCCCGGCTGCCCCGGCACCCGCCGCGGCCCAGCCCCCGGCGGCGGCCGCAAGCAGCGGCCCGGTGGAGGTCAAGGTGCCGGATATCGGCGACTACAGCGACGTCCCGGTGATCGAGGTGCTGGTGGCCGTGGGCGACAAGGTCGCCAAGGACCAGGGCCTGGTCACGCTGGAATCGGACAAGGCCACGCTCGAGGTGCCGTCCTCGGCCGACGGCGTGGTCAAGGAGATCAGGGCCAAGGTGGGCGACACCCTGTCCCAGGGCGACGTGGTGGTGGTGCTCGAGGGCGCCGCGGCCGAGGCGCCGGCGGCCGCCGCCGCCCCGGGCAGCAAGCCGCCGGTGGCGCCGTCGCACCGCGCCCCGGCCGAGCCGGCCGCCCCGAAGCCCGCGCTGGGCACCGGCAAGCCGGCCGATATCGAATGCCGCATCGTGGTCCTGGGCTCCGGCCCCGGCGGTTACACGGCCGCCTTCCGTGCGGCCGACCTGGGCCTGGATACCGTGCTCATCGAGCGCTATGCCAGCCTGGGCGGCGTGTGTCTCAACGTCGGGTGCATCCCGTCCAAGGCGCTGCTGCATTCGGCCGCGGTGATCGAGGAGGCCGCGCATGCCGAAGAGTGCGGCATCGAGTTCCCGGCGCCGAAGATCCACCTGGACAAGCTGCGCGCGTACAAGGAGAAGGTCGTCGGCCAGCTGACCCGTGGCCTGGCGGGGATGGCCAAGCAGCGCAAGGTGCGCACCGTGCAGGGCGTGGCCAAGTTCGTCTCGCCCAATGAGCTGGAGATCGCCGGAGACGACGGCAGGACCCAGCTGCTGCGCTTCGAGCAGTGCATCATCGCCGCCGGTTCGCAGGCGGTGAAGCTGCCGAACTTCCCGTGGGACGACCCGCGGGTGATGGACTCCACCGACGCGCTCGAGCTGGCCGAGGTGCCGAAGTCGCTGCTGGTGGTGGGCGGGGGCATCATCGGCCTGGAGATGGCCACCGTCTACAGCGCTCTCGGGTCGAAGGTGACCGTGGTCGAGTTCATGGACCAGCTGATGCCGGGCGCGGACAAGGACCTGGTCAAGCCGCTGGCCGACCGCCTGAAGAAGCAGGGCATCGAGGTGCACCTGAAGACCAAGGCGGCCGGGGTCAAGGCCGAGAAGAAGGGCATCGGCGTGACCTTCGAATCGGCCACCGAAGGCCAGAAGCCGGCGCTGGAGTCGGGCACCTGGGACCGCGTGCTGGTCGCCGTGGGCCGCGCGCCGAACGGGAAGAAGATCGACGCGGAGAAGGCGGGCGTGCAGGTCA
>JBQGEI010000159.1:0-1837 GCA_052039535.1 Pseudoxanthomonas sp. | reverse complement strand
CATCGACCGCTACACTCGCGAGGTGCAGCGCCTGCTGGGCGTGCTCGACACCCGCCTGCGCGGGCGCGCGTTCATCGCCGGCGAGGACTACACCATCGCCGACATGGCCGCCTACCCGTGGATCAATCCCTACACCAAGGCTCCGATCGACCTGGAGCCCTACCCAGAGCTGCGCCGCTGGCACGCCGCCATCGCCGCGCGCCCGGCCACCCAGCGCGCGTATGCGCTGACGCAGCAGGTCAATCCGAACGCCGGCAAGCCGCTGTCCGAGGAAGAGCGCAAGCAGCTGTTCGGGCGTTGAGATGCGACACACGGCCGAGGGTGCGTATTTCCGGCGAACCCCGGGCCGCGGCTCCGTCCTACTCCCGCGCCTGGGCGTTGCGCAGCGCCTCGGCCACGACACGCCCGACCATCGGCTCGATGGTGCCCTCCAGTTCGCCCGCGATCCGCGGCTGCAGTTCGTGGAGCTTGGCCGCGTGGGGCGACTTTTCGCGGTCGAGGACCAGGGACAGCATCTCCTCCCCGCTGAAGTGCCGGGCGTACGCCAGCGCGGCCTCGCGCCTCAAGGTTTCGAGGTGCTGGGGCACCACCTTGGCGATCTCCTCCCGCGCCAGCTGCGCGGCCTTCTGCTCACCATGGCGGCGGGCGAGCGCGGGATAGGCGTCCGACTGCCCGACCAACAGGTTGGCCAGACGCTCCATCCGGGTATCCAGGCCCATGGCGATCACCAGCGCCCGCCCGGCTTCGAGCGCGCCGGCGGCGGGATCGTACGGGGCCAGTGAAAACCCGGCAGGCGTGGGCACCTGCGATGGCGGCCTGCAGTGATACACGTCCACGTAGAGGGTGACCGGGGTATCGCCGCATCCCACCTCGTAGGCATCGAGGATGTGGCGATCCGGCTCGCCCGGTTCCAGTGCCTCGTAAGCCATCGCGCGCTCGACCATGCGCACAGCCTCGTCCTGGGACATGTACTCGGGGTGGGGCGTGCGCGGACCGATGCTACCTCTGCGCTGGATCACCGGGCGCTGGCCCGATGCGCAGGTGAGCCTGGAAAACAGCTGCGACCCGGAGGTGATCCGGCACAGCTCGACCGGATTCTCGCGGGTGAGGCCGTAGCCCTGCGCATCCCCAGCGAGTTCCGCGGCTGCGGCGTGGCCGCTGGCCAGGCCAAGGACAACGGCGCTGAGTCGCGTCAGCTTCCGCATCAGGCTCCAATGCCGTTCCATGAGGCCACCTCCCGGCTTTTCCAGAGCCTACCGGACTCCAGCGCGAAGGCCGGGCAAAGCAGCACGGGACCGGGCCACGCAGCCGGCGTCCGGCTACGCGCCCGCGCCGCTGCGGGTGGAGATCCAGCCATGGATCAGCCCGGCCTGGAAGAACCGCACCGGCAGTTCGAAGCCGCCGCCGCGCAGGATCGCCTCCACCTGTTCCGGCGGCAGCACCGCCACGTCCTCCTGGTAGGCGCGGCGGATGCGTGCGATCGTCTCGTCCGGCACCTGCGCGCCGGACATCATCCTCGTCCAGTCGCGCAGCTGCACCGCGTATTCGGGCGAGGCGGTGTCGGCGGCCAGGTCCGAGCTGGCCAAGCGCCCACCCGGCACCAGCCGCCGCGCGATCTGGCCGAAGAACGCCGCCCGCGCCTGGGCATCGGTGATGAACTGCGAAACCAGGAAGCAGGTGGCCGCGTCATGCGCCGGGCCCTCCGGCAGCGTCTCCAGGAAGCCGGCATGGAACCGGCAGCGGCCGATGAAGCCCTCCTCCTGCGCCCGCTGCCGGCTCACTTCCAGCATCGCCGCCGACGGATCGACCGCGGTGAACTCCCAGCCCGGGAAGCGTC
>JBQGEI010000158.1:0-17901 GCA_052039535.1 Pseudoxanthomonas sp. | reverse complement strand
GATCGACCAGGTGTTCCCGATCGTGCCGATCGAGCGCCTGGACGAGGCCCCGGCGCGGCGTGGCGTGATCGCCGACATGACCTGCGATTCCGATGGCGCGGTGAAGACCTACGTGGAGAACGGCGGCCTGGACACCTCGCTGCCGCTGCATCCGGTACGCCATGGCGAGGGCTACCGGCTGGCGTTCTTCCTGGTCGGCGCCTACCAGGAGATCCTGGGCGACATCCACAACCTGTTCGGCGACACCGACGCGGTGGAAGTGCGGCTCGGCGCCGACGGCGGCTACGAGCTGACCCAGCAGCGCCGCGGCGACACCACCGACGTGATGCTGGACTACGTCGGCTACCGCCTGGACGACCTGCGCGCGGCCTATGCCCAGCGCGTGCACGACGCCGGCCTGCCGCAGGACGAGGCGCTGGCCATGGCCGCCGCGCTGGAGGCCGGGTTGACCGGCTACACCTACCTGGCCGACGAGGCCTGACGCACCCGCCACACCGCCGCCTGTCGCGGCGGCACCGGACCGGCCGGCGGGGCGGTTCGAACATGGCGTCGGGCGGACGGGCCCCGCGCCAATCCGGGTGCGGCGGCCCGCTTGACCGCAGGCTTCCCGCCCATCGGCCCGCACGTGCCAGGACCGCGCCGCCCGGGCCGCATGCCACCGGTGGCGCGCCGCACGCCAGCGGCGGCGGGCTCAGCCGCGGTGCACCTGGAAGCCGGCGAAGCTCTGCGTCACCGGCATGATCTCCAGCCGGTTGATGTTGAGGTGCGGCGGCAGGGTGGCCACGTAGAAGATCTGCTCGGCGATGTCCTCGGCGCTCATCGGCTGGGCGTCGCGGTAGAGCGCGTCGGAGGCTGCCTGGTTGCCATGGGTCCGCACCAGCGTGAACTCGGTCTGCGCCATTCCCGGCTCGATCGTGGTCACCCGTACCCCGGTGCCATGCAGGTCGCTGCGCAGGTTGAGCGAGAACTGGCTGACGAACGCCTTGGTGCCGCCATAGACGTTGCCACCCGGATATGGGTACACGCCGGCCACCGAGCTGACGTTGATGATCGCCGCGCGCCGTTCCACCAGGCGCGGCAGCAGCCGGTGGGTAAGCGTGACCAGCGCGGTGATGTTGGTGTCGATCATCACCCGCCAGTCCTCCAGCGAGGCATGGCTCGCCGGGGCCGTGCCCAGCGCCAGGCCGGCGTTGTTGACCAGGGCGTCGATGGCGGCAAAGGGCTCGGGCAGGGCCGACAGCGCCGCCTCCATGGCCGCGGTGTCGCGCACGTCGAACGCGGCCGGATGCACGTTCGCTGCGCCCAGTTCATCCACCAGGGCCTGCAGGCGGTCGGCCCGGCGGCCAGTGGCGACGACCTTCCAGCCGGCGGCGACGAAGCGGCGCGTGGCGGCCAGGCCGAAGCCGGAGGTCGCGCCGGTGATGAGGGCGGTGCGGGTCATGCTCCTGTCTCCCAGGTCCAACGGATGCGTGTATGGATCAGCGCGGTTGCGCCGGCGGGTCGGCCGCGCGCGCCGCGTTGTCCGCCGGGGGGGGCGGGCGCCCCGGCGCAGCCGCACCCGGGTGGCATGGTCGACCTCGCCGCTGGCGACGACCGCGCCGGCCTGGACCTCGACCAGCGCGTAGCGCGGACAGGCGGTGGAGTCGCCCATGGGGACGGCACGACCAGGGTGCCGCTGTACCAGCCGGCGACCAGTGGCGCGCTGCGGCCGGGGAAGCAGGCCTCCGGCCGCGGGCGCGCGGTCGCCATCGCAGGCGCCATGGACCATACGCTCCAGCCGCAGCCGCCCCTCGCGCAGTGCCCACCAGGCGCGGCAACCGCGCCAGTTGGCGGTGCAGATCCGGTCGCCTGCGGCGGCGCGGAATGCCTGCCAGTGCGCGGGCTGGCCGAGCAGCACGCCCAAGGGTTCGCGATGCAGCGGCCGGGCCTGGCCCTGGTAGGTGATGACGTCGGGAATCTGTCCGGTGGCCACTGCCGGCGCACTGGCGGGCAATGCGGCCGCCGGTGCGAGCATCAGCGCCGGCCGCCGTGCCGCCGCGGGGCAACGCGGGGTCACGGGCGCCCGCCGGCTCACTGGGCCTTGATCGCCATGGCGGCCAGGCCGCTGCTGTCCAGCTTCTGCTTGGCCTGGGCCAGCTCGCTGGCGGTGCCGTACGGGCCCATGCGCACGCGGTACACCGTGCGGCCGTTGGCCTGGCCGGACTCCACGCGGGCCGCGAGGCCGAGCATGGCGAGCTTGGCCTTCACTTCCTCCGCATCCGAGGCCGCGCCGAAGGCGCCCGCCTGGAGGATGTAGCGCGCATCGTCCGGCGCCGGCGCCTGGGCGACCGGCTGCGCCACCGGGGCCGCGGCGGGAGCCTCCGCGGCCGGGCTGGCCGCAGGTGTGGCGACCGGCGAGGCGGCCGCCGGCGTCGCCGCCGCCACGGCGCCTTCGGCCACCGGTACCGGATCCGGCGCGCGCCCTTCCAGCGCGTCGCGGGCGCGGCGCGCCTCGTCCTGCTCCTGGCGCGCCTGCTCGGCGCGCGCGCTGGCCGCCAGCTCCGCATCGGACATGCGCACCTCGTTGCCGGGCAGCACGGTGTAGAAGTCGTACTGCGGGGCGGCGGTCACGGCCGCTTCCGGCCGGGCCGGGGTGTCATCGGCGATGGCCTCGGTATCGGCCACCGGGGCCGGCTGGGCATCCGGATCGGCACGCGGGCCGAAGCGGACGAACCCGTCGCCGTCGCCCTTCATCAGGCCCGGGGCCGCCAGCACCACCACCGCGCCGATCGCCAGGCCTGCCACCAGCCATACCCAGCCCGGCCGGCTGCTGCTGCCATTGCGCCGTGCCTGGCTCTTTCCACGTCTTGCCGCCATGTTCCTGCCGTCTCCGTCCTAGCCGCTGGCTTACATCCGCTCCGGCGCACTGACGCCGAGCAGTCCCAGGCCGTTGGCCAGCACCTGCCGCACGGCCTGGGCCAGTGCCAGGCGGGCGTCACGCAGGTCCGCCTCTTCGACCAGCACCGGCGTGTTCGCGTACCAGGTGTGGAAAGCATAGGCCAGTTCCCGCAGGTACTGGGCCACCAGGTGCGGCTCCAGCGACTGCCCGGCGGCCTCGACCACTTCGGCGTAGCGCGACAGTTCCACGATCAGCGTCAGCGAGCCGTCGTCGTCCAGCCGCGCGAGGTTGCCCAGGCCGTTGGCCTGGTCCCACTGGTAGCCCTTCTCGCCGGCCTGGCGGAACAGCGCGGCCACGCGGGCGTGGGCGTACTGCACGTAGAACACCGGGTTGTCGTTGCTCTGCTGGCGTGCCAGATCGATGTCGAACACCAGCTGCGAATCGGGCTTGCGCGCGACCAGGAACCAGCGCGTGGCATCGCGCCCGGCCTCCTCGATCAGGTCGCGCAGGGTCAGGTAGGAGCCGGCGCGCTTGGACAGCTTCACTTCCTCGCCGCCACGCATGACCGTGACCATCTGGTGCAGCACGTACTCCGGCCAGCCTTTCGGGATGCCGACGTCCAGCGCCTGCAGGCCCGCCCTTACCCGGGCCAGGCTGCCGTGGTGGTCGGCACCCAGCTCGGTGATGGCGCGCTCGTAGCCGCGCTGCCACTTGCTCAGGTGGTAGGCCACGTCCGGCACGAAATAGGTGTAGGTGCCGTCGGACTTGCGCATCACGCGGTCCTTGTCGTCACCGAAGGAGGTCGTGCGCAGCCACAGCGCGCCGCCTTCCTCGTAGGTGTGGCCCGCGGCGGTCAGCGCGGCGACGGTCTCCTCGACCTTGCCGTCGCGGTACAGCGAGCTTTCCAGGAAGTAGATGTCGAAATCCACGCCGAACGCGGCCAGGTCCTGGTTCTGCTCGTTGCGGAGCCAGGCCACGGCGAACCGGCGGATCGCGTCGGTGTCCTCCACCTCGCCGCTGCCGCGGACCTCGTGGCCCTCGATCAGCACGGTATCGCCGCGCAGGTAGGCCTCGGCCACGTCCTGGATGTAGTCGCCGTTGTAGGCATCGGCCGGCCAGTCGGCGTCGCCGGGCCGGAACCCGCGCAGCCGCGCCTGGGTGGAGCGGGCGAGGTTCTCGATCTGCACGCCGGCGTCGTTGTAGTAGAACTCGCGCCGGGCCTTCCAGCCGTTGGCATCGAGCACCCGGGCGATGCAGTCGCCGATCGCCGCGGCGCGGCCGTGGCCCACGTGCAGCGGGCCGGTGGGGTTGGCCGAAACGTACTCCACGCCGGCGGTGCGGCCGGCGCCGGAGCTGTTGCGGCCGTAGTCCCCGCCATGGCGCAGCACCGCCGCGACCTCGCGCTGCCAGGCGCCGGGCGCCAGGTGGAAGTTGATGAAGCCCGGTCCGGCGATCTCGACCCGGGCAATGTCGTCGCTGGACGGCAGCGCGGCGACCAGCGCCTGCGCCACGGCGCGCGGGTTGGTGCGCGCGGCCTTGGCCAGCAGCATCGCCGCGTTGGTGGCGAAGTCGCCGTGCTCCCGGGTCTTGGGACGTTCGGTGACGAAATCGGGCGTGGCGACGTCGGCCGGCAGGGTGCCGGCCACGCGCAGGGCTTCGATGCCCTGGCTGACGAGGGCCTGGATGAGGGTCTTCACGGGGGAGCCGGTTCTGCGGTTTGGCCGCGCATTTTACCCGTTCCGCCCCGGCCGGGCGGGCGGACCGCCGCGGGGCGGGAACGGCTCAGCGGCCACCGGCCAGCGCGACCAGCCGCGCAACGGTGTTCATGTTGCGCGCGGTGCCGGCCGAAGCGGCCGGGACCACCAGCTTCGAACCGGCCATCCCGTCGCCGTAGGCGACGTAGATCTCGCGCCGGCCCAGGGCCAGGCGTTCGTCACCCAGGTGGCGCACGGCCTCCAGCGCGTCCGCCGGCGGCGGCCCGTCGAGGAAGATGGCCAGGACGCGGTTGCCGGGCGCGTCCGGGAAGGGGTTGGCGGCCAGCACCGCGGCCATCTGTACAGGGCTGCGGACCATCACGGCCACCGGCTTGCCGGCGTAGGCAAGCAGGCGCCGCTCCAGCGCCGCCCTGACCCGCGCCGGGCCGGCATCGCTGTCGAACACCACGTTGCCGCTGGCCAGCAGCGTGCGCACGGCGGTGTAGCCCTCGGCCTCGCACATGGCGGCCAGCGCGGCCATCGGCAGCTTGCCGGTGCCGCCGACGTTGACCGCGCGCAGCAGGGCGATGTGGCGGGCCATGGCAGGCACTCGGGGCCGGGGCCTGCACTGTACGGCCATCGCGGGGCGCGGGGGCCGCGTCGCGCGACCGCCGCCGCGTTCATACCAGCCCGCGCGCGGCCATCGACACCGGCTCGCCGTCGCCCACCACGAAGTGGTCCAGCAGCCGCACCTCCACCAGCGCCAGGGCCTGCTTGAGCCGCGCCGTGACCGCCCGGTCGGCCGCCGACGGGTCCGGGCATCCGGACGGATGGTTGTGCCCGACGATCACCGCCGCCGCGTTGTGTGCCAGTGCCCGCCGGACCACCTCGCGCGGATGCACCTCGGCGCCGTCGATGGTGCCGTTGAACAGCTCCTCGAAAGCCAGCGCGCGGTGGCGGGTGTCCAGGAACAGCGCGGCGAACACCTCGTGCGGCCGCGGCCGCAGGCGACGGGCGAAGTAGCGGCCGGCGGTGGCCGGATCGGTCAGCGCCTGGCCCCGCTCCAGCGCCGCGGCCAGGTGGCGGTTGCCCAGCTCCAGCGCGGCCGCCAGCTTGCATGCGCGCGCAGGCCCCAGCCCCGGCAGCCGGGCCAGCGCCGACGGCGGCAGGTCCAGCAGCGCGCGCAGCGGGCCGTGCGTGGCCAGCAGTCCGCGCGAGGTCTCCACCGCGTCGCGGCCTTGCAGGCCCGAGCCGAGGAAGATCGCCAGCAGTTCGGCGTCCGACAACGCGCCGGCGCCGCGTGCCAGCAGCTTCTCCCGGGGGCGTTCGGCCGCCGGCCATTCCCTGATGTGCATGGCGCCAGCGTGCCCGGTGGCGAGGGTTGCGGGAATCGGGGCACGCAGGCACGTGGGGTAAGCTTGTGCACCTTTCCCGGGTAGGAATTCCCCAAGTGATTGCCTCGGCCACCGCCACCCTGGCGGGACAGCGGATCCTGTTGTGCGTCGGGGGTGGGATCGCCGCCTACAAGGCGCTGGAACTGGTGCGGCGGCTGCGCGAGGGCGGGGCCCAGGTGCAGGTGGCCATGACCGCCGGCGCCCAGCAGTTCGTGACCCCGCTGAGCTTCCAGGCCCTGTCCGGCCACCCGGTGCGCACCACCTTGTGGGACAGCGCCGCCGAGCAGGCCATGGGCCACCTGGAGCTGGCGCGCTGGGCCGACCGGGTCATCGTCGCCCCGGCCACCGCCGACCTGCTGGCGCGCCTGGCCCACGGCCTGGCCGACGACCTGGTCACCACCCTGTGCCTGGCCACCGAGGCTCCGCTGGCGGTGGCCCCGGCGATGAACCACCGCATGTGGGCACATCCGGCCACGGTGGCCAACGTGGCGCTGCTGCAGTCGCGCGGGGTGCAGGTGATCGGCCCGGACGACGGCCCGCTGGCCGAGGGCGAGTCCGGCCCCGGGCGCCTGGCTGAGCCACCGGCGATCGTCGCGGCGCTGGCCGGGCAGGCGGTGCCGCGCGCGGACGGCCCCGGCCCGCTGCAGGGCCTGAAGGTGGTGGTCAGCGCCGGGCCGACCTACGAGGACCTGGACCCGGTCCGCTACCTGGGCAACCGCAGCAGCGGCAAGATGGGCTTCGCCGTGGCCGCCAGCGCCGCGCGCCACGGCGCGCGGGTGGTGCTGGTGGCCGGCCCGGTGCAGCTGCCCACGCCGGCCGGCGTGGAGCGGATCGACGTGCGCTCGGCCGCGCAGATGCGCCAGGCGGTGGATTCGGCGCTGCCGGCCGACGTGTACATCGGTGCCGCCGCGGTGGCCGATTACACCCCGCGCTCCTTTTCACCGGACAAGATCAAGAAGACCGGTACCGGCGAGGTGCTGGCGCTGGACCTGGTGCGTACCCCGGACATCCTCGCCGAGGTGGCCGCGCGCGGCGACGCCGGGCTCAAGCTGGTGGTGGGCTTCGCCGCCGAAACCACGAACGTGGCCGACTACGCGCGGCAGAAACTGACGTCCAAGCGCCTGGACCTGATCGTGGCCAACCGCGTCGGCGTGCCGGGCAGCGGCTTCGAGAGCGACGACAACGCCATGACCGCGTACTGGCCCGGCGGTGAGCGGGACTTCCCGTCGGCGCCGAAGGTGCAGCTGGCCGACGCGCTGGTGGCACTGGTGGCCGAGAGGTTGCGGGCATGAGTGCGCACATGCTCGAGGTGAAGCTGCTGGACCCGCGCTTCGGCGACAGCTGGCCGCTGCCGGCCTATGCGACCGAGGCCAGCGCCGGGATGGACCTGCGCGCGGCGCTGGATGCGCCGCTGGTGCTCGAGCCGGGCGACGCGGCGCTGATTCCCAGCGGCCTGTCGATCCATATCGGCGACCCGGCCCTGTGCGCGCTGATCCTGCCGCGCTCGGGCCTGGGGCACCGCCATGGCATCGTGCTGGGCAACGGCACCGGCCTGATCGATGCCGACTACCAGGGGCCGCTGCTGATCAGCACGTGGAACCGCGGGCGCGAGGCCTTCACCATCGCGCCGGGGGACCGCATCGCGCAGCTGGTGTTGGCACCAATCGTGCGAGCACAGCTCAAGGTAGTGGATACATTCGCGGCCAGCGCCCGGGGCGAGGGCGGCTTCGGCCACACGGGAGTCCGTTAGACAGGGGGCGGGGATGAAGGGAAGGGACGCGGATCGTCCGGCGCTGGCGCAAGCCCGCCGGGCCGCGCTGGTGCTGGCGGCACTGCTGGCCGGCCTGGCCGCATGGTTCGGCTGGAGCGGGGTGGAGCAGTGGCGTGGCGACCAGCGGGTCGCACAGCTGGAGCAGGCCCGGGACCAGGCCGTGGCGGCCACCGCCGCCACGCTGTCGGGGCAGGCCCGTGGCCTGGCCGGACGCATCGCGCGCGAGGACGTGGCCGCCGCACTGGAGGCCGGGGACGCCCAGGCCGCCGCCGCCGCGCTCATGTCCGGCTGGAAGCAGGCCGAAGCGGCCGAGGTGCTGCGCGCCGACCTGGCCGCCGCCCATGCCGATGCGGCCGACTTCGGGTTCGCCCGCCTGGCCCTGCTGCAGCACGCGCTGGTACAGGACGCGCCGGTCGCGGCGGTGGTCCGCGACGGCAAGCACGCGCTGGGACTGGCCATCCCGGCCACCCTGGGCGGCGAGCCCGCGGTGGCCTACGTGCGCCTGCCACTGGCGGTGCTCACCGGCGCCTTCGGTGATGCGCCGGTTCCCGGCGATGCCTACCTGGCCCTGCGCCAGGGCAACTACAACGTCTCCGAGCACGGCGACCGCTCGCTGGCCGGCAGTGCCGACTCGCTCTCGCGCCCGGTCGGCACCACCGGCCTGCGCGCCGCCGCGGGTGCACCGGACGTGGCGCCCGGTCCGTTCGGCCTCGGCGCGGTCCCCAGCCTGGTGGGCGCCGGCGTGCTCGCCCTGCTGACCATGGCCAGCCTGCTGGCGGCCGCGGGCCGGCTGCCGCGTGCCGGACGCCGCCGCGGGGCGGCCCCGGACGAGGATGCACCGACCTTCGGCCAGACCCTGCAGCAGGAGGGCGACGGCGGGCCGGCCGAGGCCCGGGCGCGTCCGGCGGCGCCGGCACCGGCCGAGGACGTTGTCGTGGACCCGGGCATCTTCCGCGCCTACGACATCCGCGGCGTGGTCGGCACCCAGCTCAGTGCGCCGGTGGCCGCGCTGATCGGCCAGGCCATCGGCACGGTGATGGCCGAAGAGGGCCTGGTCGACATCGTGGTCGGCCGCGACGGCCGCCTGTCCGGTCCTGACCTGACTGAAGGCCTGGTCGCCGGCCTGCGCCGGGCCGGGCGCAACGTGATCGACGTGGGCCTGGTGCCCACGCCGGTGGTGTACTTCGCCGCCTACCATCTGCGCGCCGGCAGCGGCGTGGCGGTGACCGGCAGCCACAACCCGCCGGACTACAACGGGTTCAAGATCGTGGTCGGTGGCCAGACCCTGTCCGGGGACGCCATCGTCGACCTGTACGCGCGCATCCGCGACGGCCGCCTGCGCAGCGAGGCGCCGGGCAGCTACAGCGAGCAGGACGTGGGCGAGGACTACATCCGCCGCATCGCCGACGACGTGCAGCTGGAGCGCCCGCTGAAGGTGGTGGCCGATGCCGGCAACGGCGCGGCCGGCGAGCTCGCCCCGCGCCTGCTGGAGGCCATCGGCGCCGAGGTGGTACCCCTGTACTGCGACATCGACGGCACCTTCCCCAACCACCATCCGGACCCGAGCGAGCCGCACAACCTCGCCGACCTCATCCAGATGGTGAAGCAGTTCGACGCCGACCTGGGCCTGGCCTTCGACGGCGACGGCGACCGCCTGGGCGTGGTCACCCGCGAGGGCCGCATCATCCATGCCGACCGCCTGCTGATGCTGTATGCGGCCGACGTGCTGCAGCGCAATCCCGGCGCCATGGTCATCTACGACGTCAAGTGCACCGGCCGGCTGTCGGACTACATCCTGCGCAACGGCGGCAGCCCGCAGATGTGGAAGACCGGGCACTCGCTGATCAAGGCCAAGATGCGCGAGACGGAGGCCGAGCTGGCCGGCGAGATGAGCGGCCACTTCTTCTTCAAGGAACGCTGGTACGGTTTCGACGACGGCCTGTACGCGGCCGCGCGCCTGCTGGAGATCCTGGCCGGGCGCTTCGAGTCGCCCTCGGAGGTGCTGGACGAGCTGCCCGAGAGCGTGTCGACGCCGGAGATCAAGCTGGCGCTGGGCGAGGGGACCGACCCGCACGCGCTGGTGGCGCGGTTCGCCGCGGCGGCCCAGGTCGAGGATTCGCCGTTCAGCGGGGCGCGCCTGACCACCATCGACGGCCTGCGCGCGGACTGGAACGACGGCTGGGGCCTGTTGCGCGCCTCCAACACCACGCCGGTGCTGGTGCTGCGCTTCGAGGCCGACGGCGAGCAGGCGCTGGCGCGCATCCGCGCCCTCTTCCGAGAGCAGCTGCAGCCACTGCTGCCCGACGTCCCGCTGGCGTTCTAGAACGCCGGCACCGCCACGCACCGCCAGCGGCGGTGCGCCGGCTTACGGGGCCGGCGCCACCGGCGCGGCGTTGCCGCGCCCGGCCGGTGTCGCCCTGAGCGCGCGGAAGCGCTGCAGGGTGGTCTCGATCTCCTCGTCCAGCGAGGTCCGCTGCCGCTCGAAGCTGCGCTGCAGCTGCTGGTGGTACAGCAGCTGCGCATGCCGGCGACGGATGTCGGTGGCCAGCTTGTCCGGCACCGGCTTGCCCGACAGCTCGCGCTCGGCCGCGGTGCGCAGCAGGGTGACCAGGCCCTCGCGCAGGCTGGCCACGTTGTAGCGCGCGGTCTGGATGCTGTTGTCGACCAGGGTCACCCGTTCGGTGAACACCCGGCGCAGGTCGTCCTCGTCCTGGAAGGTCACCAGCAGCGCCTGCTCGGTGCGCCGGCGGGTTTCCTCGGCCAGCGCCTCGACCTTCAGCCGCGCCTCCTCTTCGGCCCGGGCGGCCCGCTCCTCCGGAGTCATCGCACGCTGCACCTCGCCGGTGCGCAGGCCGCTGCGGGCATTGATCTCCTCGCGCGCGGCGCCGGCCAGGTGCGCGGGCAGCGCATCGGCGCAGACGCGCTGGCCGTCCTGGTTCCAGCAATAGAGTTTCTTGTTGGCCGCCGCGGCCTTGCCCTTCTGCGCCATGGCAGGCGCGGGCGACAGCGCGAGCGCCGCGATCAAGGCCAATGGCCCGGTGTAATGCGGCATCACGGCAGCCCCCTGCTGTCAGTCAGCCCGTCTGGTCGCAACCGTAGCGGGCGCGGTAGGCCAGCAGCGGTGCGTGGTAGGTCGCCAGTTTCTCGTTTCCGGCCGCGAATGCAAGCAGGTCCGCCAGGCCGGCCACCGCCAGCACCGGGACGCCCGCCTCCGCGGACACCGCCTGGGCGGCCGAGCGGCGGTCGGCCTCGCCGGCGACCTCCTGCCGGTCCAGCGCGACCACGATGCCCGCCACGCTGGCGCCGGCGCCGGCGATGATCCCCAGCGCCTCGCGGATCGCGGTGCCGGCGGTGATCACGTCGTCCACCACCAGCACCCGGCGCCCGGCCAGCGGCGCGCCGATCAGGCTGCCGCCCTCGCCATGGGCCTTGGCCTCCTTGCGGTTGAACGCCAGTGGCAGGTCGCGGCCGCGGCGGGCGTACTCGCAGGCCAGCGCGGTGGCCAGCGGGATGCCCTTGTAGGCCGGCCCGAACAGCAGGTCGAACTCCACCCCGGCCGCGTCGATGGCATCGGCGTAGCAGGCGGCCAGCGCGGCCAGCGCGGCGCCGCCGTCGAAGCGGCCGGCGTTGAAGAAGTAGGGCGAGACCCGGCCGGACTTGAGCGTGAACTCGCCGAAGCGCAGGGCGTCGGCATCCAGGGCCAGCTGCAGGAAGCGGGTGCGGTGGTCGGACATCTCGGCTCGGGACGGAGGGACGGCGGCATAGGATACGGCCACCGGGCGGGCGCAGCGGCGGCCGGCATGATTGGTTAGGCTAGCGTGCCGCCCACGACGTCCTCC
The DNA here is from genome assembly GCA_052039535.1 of Pseudoxanthomonas sp. GTDB lineage: Bacteria > Pseudomonadota > Gammaproteobacteria > Xanthomonadales > Xanthomonadaceae > Pseudoxanthomonas. The sequence continues at coordinate 6,325 of JBQGEI010000158.1, read as the reverse complement.
GCATGCGCATCATCAGCTTCAACGCCAACGGCATCCGCTCGGCCGCCAGCAAGGGATTCTTCGACTGGCTGCGGCAGCAGGAAGCGGACGTGGTCTGCGTGCAGGAGACCAAGTCGCAGGAACACCAGCTCGCCGATGCCGCCTTCCGCCCGGACGGCCACCACTGCTTCTACCGCGACGCCACCACCAAGAAGGGCTACAGCGGCGTGGCGATCTACGCCCGGCGCGAGCCGGACGCGGTGCTCACCTCGCTGGGCCGGCCGGATTTCGACGAGGAGGGCCGCTACATCGAGGCGCGCTTCGGCAACCTCAGCGTGGTCTCGTTCTACATCCCGTCCGGGTCCTCCGGCGAGCTGCGCCAGGGCTACAAGTTCGAGGTCATGGCGTGGCTGCGGCCGGTGCTGGAGCAGTGGCTGGCCAGCGGCCGCGACTACGTGCTGTGCGGCGACTGGAACATCGTGCGCAGCCGGCTGGACATCAGGAACTGGACGTCCAACCAGAAGAACTCCGGCTGCCTGCCGGAGGAGCGCGACTGGCTCAACGGCCTGTGCGCCGACCGCGAGGAGGAGGCCGACGTCGCCGCCGGGCGCGGCTGGGTCGATGCCTACCGTGCGCTCAATCCGGAAGGCCAGGACTACACCTGGTGGAGCAACCGCGGCGCGGCGCGCGCCAACAACGTCGGCTGGCGGATCGACTACCAGTTCGTGACCCCGTCGCTGCGGCACCGGCTGCGTGGCTGCTCGATCTACCGCGAGCAGCGCTTCTCCGACCACGCGCCGTTCCTGGTCGACTACGACGGCCCGCTGGCATGAGTGCGCCGGCCGGCAGCGCGCGCCCGCGCTACAAGGGCTGGGCCGGCATCCGCCGCGCCTTCGGCACCCCTTCGGCGCTGACCCTGGCGCTGCTGGGCTTCGGCTGCGGCCTGCCGTTCCTGCCGATCGCCTCGATGACCCTGTCCACCCGCCTGCGCGACGGCGGCCTGGACCTGGGCAGCATCGGCCTGATCAGCCTGGCCAGCTTCTTCTACCTGCTGAAGTTCCTGTGGGCGCCACTGATCGACCGCTACGTGTTCGCGCCGCTGGGCCTGCTGGGCCGCCGCCGCTCGTGGCTGCTGGCGGCGCAGCTGTGCGTGGCCGCGGGCCTGGCGGCGCTGGCCTTCACCCGCCCGGAGCTGGGCGTGGGCCCGCTGGTGGGCTGGGTGCTGTTCACCTCCTTCGCCGGCGCCACCCAGGACTCGGTGGTGGACGCCTACCGCATCGAGGTCGCGCCGGCGCAGGCGCAGGCCGCGCTGGCGGCCACCTACACCCTGGGCTACCGCATCGGCCTGATCCTCGGCGGCGCCGGCGCGCTGTACCTGGCCGAGTTCGGCGGCTGGAAGCTCGCCTACCTGGCGATGGCCGCGCTGATGCTGCTGCCGGTCCTGGCGACCGTGCTGTCGCGCGAGCCGGATGCGCCGGAGGCCACGGTCCAGCGCCGGATCGATTTCCTCGGCGCCTTCTGGCAACCGTTCTCCAGCTTCTTCGCCAGCAACGGCCTGGCCCTGGGCCTGGTGCTGCTGCTGTTCGTGGGCCTGTTCAAGTTCCCCGACCAGGTGATCGGGGTGATGGCCGGGCCGTTCTACCTGGACAGCGGCTACACCAAGGCCGACATCGCCACCGTCTCCAAGCTGTACGGCATCTGGGCCGGGATCGGCGGGGCGTTCCTCGGCGGGCTGTGCGTGGCCGCGTTCGGCTTCCGCAAGATGCTGTTCGTCGCGGCGCTGGGCGTGGCCCTGTCCAACCTGGCCTTCCTCCTGATGAGCCAGTACCCGTCGCAGATCTGGGCGTTCTATGCGGCGATCACCGCCGACAACGTGTCCCAGGGTTTCGCCGGTACGGTGCTGGTGGCGTTCATGTCATCGCTCACCGACCGCAACTTCACCGCCACCCAGTTCGCGCTGCTGGTGTCGCTGGCCAACCTGCCGGGCAAGTTCGCCGGGGGCGTGTCCGGCTACGTGGTCGAGGCCACGTCGTACGCGACGTTCTTCGTGCTGTCGGCGTTGACCGTGGTGCCGACCCTGGCCCTGCTGGCCTGGCTGTGGCCACGGATCCGCGAGGCGGCGACCGCTCCACCGCGCTGAGGCCACGTCCGTCGGCGGGTTGGCCCGCGGCGGCGCGGGCATGGCACTCTGTCCCCCGCTTCCCCGACCGTTCCGTCCATGCCCGACCTGGTGTTGCGCGACATCGATCCGATCCTGGCCGAGCGCCTCCGGCGTATCGGGCTTGCCCGTGGCTGGGACCAGCGGGAAACGGTGGTGCGGCTGCTGGAGCAGGGGTTGTTCGCCTGCGAACAGGAGGTGCGCGGCGGGTTCGAATCGCCGGAGGTCGATGCCCTGGCCGACGCCATCGCGGCGTTGAAGCTGCTTCCGGCCGGCCAGGGATTCTGAAGCCGTCAGGACGGGCAGGACGCATTCCCTGCGCAAGCGCACGCCGTGGCCGGGTGACGATGCGTCGCGTGGCGGCCCACGCACATCCGCCGCTCACCACCGCGCTGGCACCCTCACAGCGCCGCGCCACGCCCGTGGCGTCCCTGCTGGAGGCTTCCATGCACCTGCGCGCCGTGCAGGCCGACATCACCACCCTGGCCGTCGATGCCATCGTCAACGCCGCCAATGCCTCGCTGCTGGGCGGCGGCGGGGTGGACGGCGCGATCCACCGCGCGGCCGGCCCCGGACTGCTGCAGGAGTGCCGCGCGCTGGGCGGCTGCGCGGTGGGCCAGGCGCGGATCACCGGGGGCCACCGGCTGCCGGCCCGCCACGTGATCCACACCGTCGGCCCGGTCTGGCATGGCGGCGATGCCGGCGAGCCGGCGCTGCTGGCCGCGTGCTACCGCAACAGCCTGGCGCTGGCCCGCGAGCACGGTTGCGCCAGCGTGGCGTTTCCCTCGATCAGCACCGGCATCTACGGCTATCCGCCGGAACTGGCGGCGCCGCTGGCGGTGGCCACGGTGGCCGCATTTCCTGCCGGAGCCGTGCGGGACGTGGTGTTCTGCTGCTTCTCCGCCCCCGACCTGGCCCGCTACCGGCAGCTGCTGCAGGTCTTGCCCGGGCCCTGAAGCCGCCTACGCGCCGGCGCCCCGGCGGGCCCGCTTGCGCGCGCGCCGGCGGCCGTTGCCTGGAACCTGCACCTGCGATCAGGCCGGGTGCATCACGCCGAGCACCCGCGGTCCCCGGGCGCCGGTGACCGCCGCCAGGTTGCCCGGGCGCCCGTCCACGGTTTCCCGCGCCAGCCAGGCGAAGGCCATGGCTTCGACCGAATCCGGGTCCAGCCCGTGGGCGGCGGTGGATTCGACCGCCACGCCCGGCAGCCGTGCCGCGATGCGCTGCATCAGCAGCGGGTTGTGCACGCCGCCGCCGCAGGCGATCACCCGCGCGGTGCCGGGCTGGTGCCCGAGCAGGGCCGTGGCCACGGTGGCGGCGGTCAGTTCCAGCAGCGTGGCCTGCACGTCGGCCGGGGCCTCGCCGCGCAGCCGCGACTGCACCCAGTCCAGGTGGAACTGCTCGCGACCGGTGCTGCGGGGCGGCGGCAGCCCGAACCAGGGCTCGTCCAGCAGCCGCGCCAGCAGGGCCGGGTCGACCGCGCCGCCGGCCGCGAACGCGCCGCCGGCGTCGAACATCGCGCCGGTGTGGCGCTGGCACCACGCATCGAGCAGGGCGTTGGCCGGGCCGGTATCGAAGCCGCGCACCACGCCCTGGCGCGGCAGCAGGGTGTAGTTGCCGATGCCGCCGAGGTTGAGCACGGCGCGGTCCTCGGCCGGGCAGTGCAGCAGGGCGGCATGGAAGGCCGGCACCAGCGGCGCGCCCTGGCCGCCGGCGGCCACGTCGCGGCGGCGGAAATCGCAGGCGGTGGCGATGCCGGTGCGCTCGGCGATCACGCTGCCATCGCCGATCTGCAGGGTGAACGGGGCGGTGCCGTAAGGCCGATGGCGCACGGTCTGCCCGTGGGACCCGATCGCGGTCACCTGGCCGGGGGACACCCCCGCCAGGGACAGCACCTCCAGCGCGGCGTCGGCGAAGGCGTGTCCGGCCTGGACGTCCAGCCGGCCCAGCTCGTCCAGCGAGTCGGGTTCACCTCCCTGGCCGATCGCGACCAGGCGTGCGCGCACGGCCGGGTCCCAGGGATGGGTACAGGCGGCGAGCAGGTCCAGGCCCGCGGTACCGGGCCCCTCGGGAAACCGGACCAGCGCCGCGTCGATGCCGTCGGCGCTGGTGCCTGAGATCAGGCCAAGGAAGAGTCGTGACATGCGCGCCATTGTAGGCGCGCCGGCGGCCTCAGCCGCGCTTGGCGGCGGCCTTGGCCGGCGGCGTGCCGGCGTCGGCGTACATCAGCTTTTCCATCGACTCGATGCGCGCCAGGGTCGGCCCGACCTGGGCCCGGAAGGCGGCCAGCGCCGGCCCCTTGAGCGGTTCCGGCGGCGGCATGGTCACCGACAGAGGGTTGCGGTGCACGCCATTGACCCGGAATTCGTAGTGCAGGTGCGGGCCGGTGGCCAACCCGGTGGAGCCGACATAGCCGATCACCGTGCCCTGCGACACCGACTGGCCCTTGCGCACCTTGCCGAAGCGCGACATGTGCGCGTACAGCGTGGTGTGGCCCTTGCCGTGGTCGAGGATGACCACGTTGCCGTAGCCGCGCTGGGTGCCGACGAACTGCACCTTGGCATCGCCGGCGGCCATGATCGGGGTGCCGGTGCCGGCGGCGTAGTCCACGCCCTTGTGCATGCGCATCTTGCCCAGCACCGGGTGGCGGCGCGCGCCGAAGCTGGAGGACAGCCGCGCATACGGGATCGGCATGCGGATGAAGCTCTTCTTCAGCGGGCGGCCGTCGGGCGTGTAGTAGCCGACCTTGCCGTCCTGGTCGAAGCGCAGGCCGGTGTAGGTCTTGCCGCCGGTGGTGAAGCTGGCCGCCAGGATGCGGCCGCCGCCGATGCGCTCGCCTTCGCGCCAGACCTCCTCGACCACCGCGCTGAAGCGGTCGCCCGGCTGCACGTCCTTGAAGTCGATGTCGTACTTGAAGATCTCGTCGGTCATCACCGCGATCGAGGCCGGGCTCAGCCCGGCCTTGCGGCCGGCCGCGTACAGCGACTGGGTGATCTCGGCGCTGGTCACCGCCCCCCGGGTGGTGGTGGCACGCTCCAGCACCTTCTCGCGGATCTTGCCGCCGGCCAGGCTCAGCTCCACCCGCTCGGTGGGGCTGCGGTCGAAGCGGAAGCCCTGCAGCTGGCCCTCGTCGTCCAGCGCGAACGCCAGCTCGGTGCCGGGGCTGAGGCGGCTCAGCGGCGCGCGGTTGCCGGGCTGCTCGAGGATCTGGTGCATCACCTGGTTGGGCACGCCCATCGAGTCGAACACGCTGCCGAGGGTCTGGCCGGGCCGCACCAGCACCACTTCCCACTGGTGGCCGGGCTGGGCCGTGGCTGGCGCGCGCACGGTCAGCGGCGGCAGGCTCAGGGGCAGGGTGGCGTGCAGCCTGGGCTGGGTGTCCAGCTGGGCCGAGAAGCCGGGGATGATGGTGGCCACCAGTGCACCGAGGGTGGCGAACAGGCTGGCGTGCAGCCAGTGGCGCCGTTGCCAGCGGGTGTTGAAGGCGGCCGGAAAGCGCTGCTTCAACTTGTGGTGCAGGGTGCGGTGGTGGAGGATTCCGAGCCGGTCGTGGAACTGTTGCTTGCGCACGCGGCCGTGGTCGGTCAGGGGCATTGGACGGCTTCCTTCACGGGACCCCGGAATGCGGCCCACCGGCGGGTACCTTAGACACATGAAATCCATGCGTCAAACCATTGAAGTACATGAACTTTCCGCTGGCGCCGGCGTTAACTCGCACTTAACATGACATTCAAGTTTGTCAGTGTCCCCGCGCCCTTTCCTGCTGGAGTCCACCGTGTGGTCCGTTGAAGAATCCCTTGCCCTGATCGGCCGTGGCGCCGACGAAATCCTCAAGCCCGAAGAGCTGGAGGCAAGGCTGAAGACCGGGCGTCCGCTGCGGGTCAAGGCCGGTTTCGATCCCACCGCGCCGGACCTGCACCTGGGCCACACGGTGCTGCTCAACAAGATGCGCCAGTTCCAGCAGCTGGGGCACCAGGTGATCTTCCTGATCGGCGACTTCACCGGGATGATCGGCGACCCGACCGGCAAGAACGTCACCCGCAAGCCGCTGACCCGCGAGGACGTACTGGCCAACGCGCAGACCTACGCCGAGCAGGTGTTCAAGGTGCTGGACCGGGAGCGCACCGAGGTGCGTTTCAACAGCGAGTGGTTCGGCCAGATGTCCGCCGCCGACATGATCCGCCTCGC